>JAUJLZ010000336.1 GCA_030447125.1 Acidimicrobiales bacterium | reverse complement strand
CGTCCGCTCCACGCACGCGGACGCGTCCTCGCTCAGAACCGGCGGTGCCGTGCCCTGCGGCTGCAGGCTAGCGCCCTGGCGTGCGGATGAAGAGGAAGAGGCCGTACTGCCACGCGGCGTCGATCCACTCGGCGTCGAGCTCGAAGCCGAAGGCGCACAGCCGGTCGATGAGCTCGGGCCGGTGGAACTTGACGGAGTGACCGTGACAGATCGAGTCCCCGCGGCGCAGGGGCAGGGTATGGTCGAGGGCCGCCAGGGTGAGCGTCTGGTCCTCGGTGGCGTACAGATGCCCCTCGACGGTCGTCGTCTCAGGGACGTAATGGGCCCGCGGGTAGAAGCGGTGCAAGACCACGTCGCCGTCGAACGACCGGCTGAAGTAGGCGAGCTGGTTGAGGCGGAACCGCGCCTGGATCGTCTCCCCAGGCGGGTCGTTGTACGCCGCTTCCAGCACCTCCGCCGGCTTGACCAGGTCGGCGCTGACGAGGAAGTGGTCCCCCGGCGCCAGCGTGGCCGCGAGGTCGCCGACCAGCGCGTCGCGCTCGGCAGGCGTGGTGTTGCCGATGCCGCTGCCCAGCATCACCACGGTCAGTGGCCCGGCTCGGTTCGCCCGCAGGTGCTCGAGCCCTGCCTCGTAGCGCCCCCACAGCCCGTGCACCGCCAGCCCGTCCAGCTCGCCGGGAAGAGCCGTGGCGCAACGCTCCAGCATCTCCCGGCTCACGTCGATGGGCAAGTAGGTGCACCTCCGGCGCCGGAGGCAGGCGGACAGCAGCAGCCGGGTCTTGGCGGCGCTGCCGCTGCCCAGCTCGGCCACGTACGGCCCGATGCGCTCGGCGATCTCATCAGCATGGCGCTCCAGGAGGCCTCGCTCCGCCCGGGTCAGGTAGTAGCTCGGCAGCCGCGACAGCTCCTCCCACAGCTCCGAGCCGACCTCGTCGTACCCGTACCACGCCGGGATCCGGGGGGGCGTCTCCTGCAGGCACGCCCGCACGGCGGCCCGGTCGTCCCACCGCGCCGCCTCGTCGTCGACCGGCTCGACCCGGTTCACCCCTGCCACCGGCCGCAGCGCAGGGCGACGACACGGCGGCCGCAGCTGCTCAGCACGCGGTGAAGGTCACCACCAGTACGTCGCGGTGGGCTGGCTGGCCCTCGTGGACCGGCCGGATCGGGCTGACGCTGTGCCACGTCCGCCGATCGTCGCCCACCAGCAGGGTGGCCGGCTCCTCCAAGGTGGTCAAGAGGACCTCCTGGCCGTCGCCGTCGAACACCGAGCTCCGCCCGCCGGTGACGTTGCGGCGGGCGACCAGCAGCGACGAGACCAGCGTGACCCCGTCCTGGTGGCGACCCTCGGGGGTCGCCTCACCTCGACTCCCGGTCGACGCCACCACCCGGAAGGGGTGGACGTGCACGCGCCACCGTGGCGCCTCGGCGATGCTTGATGCGACGTCGCTCAACAGCAGGAGCATCCCGTCCAGGACGGGATCGGCGAGGAAGGCGTCGGTCAAGGGTTCGAAGTCACGGCCGGCGGCGGGGAAGAGCCGGTTGGTGTTGGTCGGTTGGCGGAACGCCTCGTGGGCCAGGAGCGAACGGCTCCCGTCGCCGTCGAGGAAGAGCTGGCCGTAGCGACGCAGCCTGTGGGTCCCGGCGTCGGCGGCGTAGCGGTCGGGCCCCAGGTCCTCCCAGTGGGCGGCGAAGCGGGCCCACCGGGTCTCGTCGAGCTGGAGGTGCGGCCACAGGAGCGCCGCCGACAGCACGTGTGCACCGACCGAGGCCAGGGCGACCCCGGCGTCCCCGACGGGATCGGCGCCTCCGGCCATCCCTACCCGGGTCCGACCCTCGGGCCGTCCGTCGAGCCTCGTGCGCACGTCACCCCTCACCCTCTGCCTCCTCACGTTCCGACAAACGGCGTTCGCCACCCTGGACCTACCCGTTAGCCGCCAGGGCAGTCAGCCCTTGACGGCCTGAAGGATCTCGTGGGGGATTGGCTTAGACGTCCTGAACGTCGTCGTGGTCGTCCAGGGAGTCGATGAGGCGCAGGACCCGCGTGGCGTCCTCGGCATGGCGGCGCCTGCGCACGGTGCTCGAAAACGGAGCAACGACATCTCCAGGTGTGCCAGCCGCCTGCCCCACTCGTCGAGATGGCCAGCACCGCCGATCGCACCGCCGCCGAGCCCCTAGCGCAACTGGTGGTGGATGCGGTGCCTGACGGCAGGTTGGATCGAGGTGCAGCACAGCTCTTTTTACACATCGGAATCCCCGGATGAAAGCGGTGTGACGACGGTTTGCCCCTGTCGCCGGGGGTAATGAGTGCGCTCCCCCCCAGACGAAAGAGGAAGACCCACCATGGCAATCACGACACGCGAAGGCAGCCGGCTTAGAGCTCGACCATCCCAGCGAGACCCGTCGCACCAAGACGACCGAGATTCTCGTCTTGATGGCCACCGCTGCTCTGGTCATCGTGATCCGCTACACCGGCGACGATTCCCTCGACAGCCGCGCGATCTGGACGCTCGTGACGGTCCT
>JAUJLZ010000335.1 GCA_030447125.1 Acidimicrobiales bacterium | reverse complement strand
CGTCGGTGCTGCGCATGCTCGAGCAGTACCTGGGCACCGACGGCTTCCGGGCCGGCATCCGTCGCTACCTGGCCGCCCATGCCTACGCCAACGCCGAGACCACCGACTTGTGGGATGCCATCGAGGAGGCCACCGGCGAGCCCGTGCGGCGCATCATGGACGCCTGGATCTTCCAGGGTGGCTACCCCTTGGTGGGCGTGGAGCGGGCCGGCGACGGTCGGGTTCGCCTCGACCAGCGCCGCTTCGTCTTCGCCGGCGGCGGTGCCGCCGAAACGGCGGCCTGGCCCGTGCCCGCCCTGGTCGCCGTCGAGGGCGCCTCGGTGCAGCGGGTGCTGCTCGAGGGCGATCACAGCGAAGTCGAGCTCGACGGTGCTGAGGCGACTGGCGGCGGCGACAGCTCCCCGGTGGTGGTCAACGCCGGCGGTCACGGCTTCTACCGGGTGCGCTACGCCCCGCCGCTGTTGGCCGCCCTACGCAGCTCGCTCGACCACCTGGCCCCCGTCGAGCGGGCGCTGCTGGTCGACGACACCTGGGCTGCGGTCCTCGCCGGCGACACTCCCGCCCCCGCCTTCTTGGACCTGGCTGGGGGCTTCGCCTCGGAGTCCGACCACACGGTGTGGGCCACCCTGGCCGGCGCTCTGGGAGCCATCGACCACCACCTCCTCGACCACACCTCCCGGGCCCACTTCGCCCGCTGGGTGGGGGCCGTGGTCGGACCCGCACGCCAGCGACTCGGGTGGCAGCCCGGACCGAGCGACGACGAGCGCACCCGCCAGACCCGGGGACTGCTCGTCACCCTGGCCGGCACCCTGGCCGACGACGCCGAAGTGCTCGCTCGGGCCCGCGTCGTCCACGGCGCCTATCTGGGCGAACCCACGTCGGTCGATCCCGACGTGGCCGCTGCCGTGCTCGCGGTGGTGGCATCCCACGGCACGGCTGACGACTACGACGCCGTGTTGGAGCGCGCCCGCACGTCGGCCTCACCCCAGGAGGCCATGCGCTACCTCTACGCCCTGAGCCGTTTCCCCGACCAGGACCTGGCCGGGCGCACCCTGGCCATGACCCTCACCGACGACATCCGTTCCCAGAACGCCCCCTTCGTGGTCGGGCGCCTGCTGGCCAACCGGGAGGTCGGCGCCCGGGCCTGGGACTTCGTCGAGACCAACTGGGCGGCCATCGGCCAACGCTTCCCCGACAACGCCTTCCCGAGCATGTTGGGCGGGGTGACCGCCCTGTCCACCCCGGCGCTGGCCGAGCGGGTCGACGCCTTCCTCGACGCCCACCCCGTCCCTCAGGCCGCCCGCACCATCGACCAGCACCGGGAACGGCTGCGGGTCAACGTGGCCCTCCGGGCACGAGAGACCGGCCCGGTGGCGGAGTGGTTGCGCGACTGGTCGCGATGAGACGACCCGAGAGCACCACCCCGCTGTCGGTCTTCGCCGTCGAGGACACCAGCGCCCAGCTCACCTGGGGACCGCAGCCCGACGGTCCCCTGCGGGTGCACGCGGGCGGCGCATCGGCCATGGTGGGCGAGGGCGGGGGAGCGGGGGCAGCCCTGCTCACCGGCCTGCCCCCCGGCGCCGACCTCGACCTGGAAGCCGACAGCGGGGAGGGGCCGAAGCGCTGGCTGGGCCCCCTGCGCACCCTGACCCCGCCGCCCGGTGCCGAGTTGTTCCGCTTCGCCACCGTCAACGACATCCACCTGGGTGACCCGCGCTTCGGTCACCTGCCCATGGTCAAGCACCCCGACGACGGCGCGCACGGCCCCCCACCGCCCGAGCGCTGCCTGGAGGCCGCCGTCGCCGAGCTGACGGCATGGGGGGCGCAGCTCATCGTGGCCAAGGGTGACATCACCGATCACGGCTCGGTCGAGGAGTGGGAGACGGCGGCCAGGTTGCTGGCCGCCCCCGGGCTGCCCGTCGAAGCCATGCTCGGCAACCACGACGTGTGCCGCGGGGCGGTCGACGGCACGCAGATCCTGGCCGACGCCGGCATCACCCTGAGCTCGGGGAAGCCCCAGGTTCGCGACCTGCCCGGGTTCCGACTGGTGCTGACCGACACCACCATCGCCGGGAACAACCGGGGCACGGGCTTGCGCCTGGGCGAGGTGGCCACGCTCGTGGCCGACGCCGGCGGGCCCGCGGTCGTGGCCCTGCACCACCACCTCCAGTACCACCGGGCCATGACCCATCCGCCCCGGGGCATCCCGGGCAAGGAGGCCATCCCCTTCCTCGCCGCCGTGGCCGCAGCGAAGCCGGCCACGCTCGTCATCACCGGCCACAGCCACCGCCACCGACGCCACCGCTGGGGCCCGCTGACCATCTGTGAGGTGGGCTCGCCCCAGGACTACCCCGGCACCTGGGCCGGCTACGTGGTCCACGAGGGCGGCATCCGCCAGGTGGTGCGCCGGGTGGCCGACCCCCAGGCCATCGCCTGGACCGAGTCCACCCGCGACTGCTTCCTCGGCCTGTGGGGCCGTTGGTCCCCGGGCACCCGGGACCAACGCTGCTTCAGCCTGTCCTGGCC
>JAUJLZ010000334.1 GCA_030447125.1 Acidimicrobiales bacterium | reverse complement strand
AATCGAAGTACTCGATGGGGTGGTCCTCGACGTGGATGGCCAACTGCCTCGCCTTCGGATCAAGGCTCGGCCCCTTGGGCACGGCCCAGCTGGCCAACACCCCGTCGACCTCCAGCCGGAGGTCGTAGTGGAGGCGTCGGGCCCGATGTCGCTGCACCACGAAGCGCCCCGACCCTCCCACTTCGTCCCCTCCGGTGGGCTCGGCCGTGACCGAGAAGTCGCGCTTCGAGCGGTACGCCTCGAGGCGCTCCCGGGCGTCGCTCACTGCGCCCTGCTGGCGATCACGGTGAGAGATGTCCCACCACGACCGCAACCCTCGAGGCCGCAGGTGCCCATCCCGGGCGCGGTCACGCCAGGGACGACGACGACGGCGGCGGCGGCGGCAAGGCCGTCCGCCTCTTGCCGCCGATCACGAGTCGGACGACGACGGTGTCGCCCGCTGGCCGACCCCTGTGGCCAACTCGTCCTTGCGCAAGCTCCCGCCGGCGTGGGGGTCGAGGTGGGGCGTGTCCATCCCCGTGTTCTCCCTGATCCCCTCGATCACCTCGCTGAGGGCGTCAAGTGAGCTGACCGACGGGCGCCACCCCAGCACCGACTGCGCCCTGGTCGTGTCCATCACCGGCAAGCTCAGCGCCAGGTCGACCAGCATGGGGCTGGCCGGGATCAAGTGGAGCCGCCAGGCGGCGGCCACCGCGGCGCGCACGGGCCAGGCCGGGAGACGCACGGGGCGGGCACCGAGGAGCTCCCCGAGCGTGTGCGCGTCGACCACGGGATCGGCGGCGATGTTGAACGCCCCGTGGACGGGCTGCAGGATGGCCAACCGGTAGGCGTGGGCGGCGTCGACGGAGTGCAGCGCCTGGAAGCGCAGCCCGGGGAGGTCGGGGAGGACCGGCAGGAGGCCGGGTCGGACCAGGCGGTTGGGCAGGAACGGCCCGGCGAACAGGCGCCGCTGCGACGCCGCCGCCTCCCGCTTGAAGATGAAGCCGGGGCGGAGCCGGACCAGGCGGACCTCGGGGTGCCGGAGCTCGAAGGTGTCGAGCGTGCGCTCGAGGTAGGACTTCTCCCGCCCGTAGGCGGCGTGGGGCAGGGCGTGGGTCGGCCAGGTCTCGTCGACGGGCTCGTCCTGGGGTCCGGGCGAGTAGGCGCCCACCGACGAGGCGTAGACGAGGGCGGGCACCCCGGCCGCGGCTACGGCCTCGAAGACCCGGATGCTGCCGAGGACGTTGTTGCGCCAGGTCTCGAGGTCGTCATGCGTGGGCTGGAAGATCCAGGCCAGGTGCACCACGACATCGGCGCCCCGGAGATGAGGTTCCAGATCGTCTTTGGAGACGTCGACCTCGGCCCAGGTTGTCTTGGGAGGCTGCCAACCGGGCGTCCGCCGGGCCAGGCCGACGATGGCGTCGACCTCCGGTTCCCCACCGAGGACCTCGACGAGGCTGGTGCCGACGTTTCCGGTGGCGCCGGTGATGACGACTCGCATGGCTACCTCCTCCCCCCGTCTGCCACTCCCCATTCCAGGGTTACCGTACGTCCGGAGGGCGTGCTGTGATGGGTACTTGGCCGGCCGACGCACCAACCTTGCCCTTCTCGTGCTCATGGTCGCAGCGTTCACCAGCGGCGTGCTGATGTGGGCCATCGGGTCGGGGTGGAGTCGTTGGCCGACGATCGTGCACGGAATGACGGGCATCGCCATCGTCGCCATGCTTCCTTGGAAGTCGGTCGTGAGCCGCCGCGGCATCCGCCGTCGAGGGTTGGCGGCGTCCGCCCCCGCACTCGGGCTGGCGTCGCTGGTCGTGGTGGCGTTGATCAGCGGCTTCGCTCATCGCGCCGGCGCCCGCGATGCCGGGCCCCTTCTGGTGATGCAGATCCATGTCGGCGCCGCGCTCGCAGCTCTCCCCCTCGCGCTGTGGCACACCGTCGCCCGCCGTGTTGGGCCCCGGGCGACCGACTTGCAACGGCGCACCCTGTTGCGGGGGGCGGTCCTGGCGAGCGGGTCCGCCCTTGCCACCGTCGCCCTTCCTCATGCTGGTCGAGACGACACCGCTTCGCTCGAGCGGGGTTCGTTTCAACCATCGACCATGCCGGTCACGCAGTGGCTCTTGGATGGGGTTCCCACGCTTGACGGCGAGACGTGGCGGCTCCAGGTCGGCGACCGGCTGTGGTCACGAGAAGAGCTCGAGCGCCTCGCTGACGTGGAGGTCGTCGCCACCCTCGACTGCACCGGCGGGTGGTACGCCCACCAGCGATGGGGCGGTGTGCGCCTGGATCGTCTGCTCGAGGCCTCGGGCTCGACCGTTGGTCGCAGCATCGAGGTACGGTCGGTGACGGGCTATCGCCGCCGGTTTCCTTCTCGGGATGCCGCTGCGTTGGTTCTTGCCACCCAGTCGGCTGGCGAGCCGCTGTCCCCTGGGCACGGCTACCCGGCCCGTCTCGTGGCCCCGAACCGGCGGGGGTTCTGGTGGGTCAAGTGGGTGGTCGAGATCAACGTCGACGACCGCCCTTGGTGGTGGCAGCCGCCGTTCCCGCTCGAGTGAGTCCTCCGAACGTA
>JAUJLZ010000333.1 GCA_030447125.1 Acidimicrobiales bacterium | reverse complement strand
GTGTTCTCCACCGAGGTCGAGGCCGACCTGTCCCGGCGCGACTTCACTGTCAACGCCATGGCCTTGGCCCTGGGCGACGGTGACACCCCCGAGCTGGTCGACCCCTTCGGCGGCACCGCCGACCTGGCCACGTCCCGGCTGCGCACCCCCCTCGCCCCCGAGGTCTCCTTCTCCGACGATCCCCTGCGCATGTTGCGCGCCGCCCGATTCCTCGCCGGCTACGGGCTCGTCCCCGACGCCGAGCTGGTCGACGCCGTGCGCACCCTGCACCCCCGCCTGGAGATCGTCTCGGCCGAACGCGTCCGCGACGAGCTCGACAAGCTGGTGGTGGTGCCCCAGCCCGAGGCCGGTCTGCGGTTCCTGGTCGAGACCGGCCTGGCCGAGGAGTTCCTCCCCGAGCTGCCCGGCATGGCCCTGGAGGTCGATCCGATCCACCACCACAAAGACGTGCTCGCCCACACCATCGCGGTGGTGGCCAAGACCCGCCCCGAGCGCATCGTGCGCCTGGCCGCCCTCTTCCACGACGTGGGCAAGCCCAAGACCCGCTCGTTCGGCCCCCGGGGCAAGGTCAGCTTCCACCACCACGAGGTGGTCGGCGCCCGCATGACCCGGGAGCGCATGCAGGCCCTGCGCTACCCCGCCGACGACGTCGACGCCGTCTCCCGCCTGGTGGAGCTGCACCTGCGCTTCCACACCTACAAGATGGGCTGGACCGACAGCGCCGTGCGCCGCTACGTGCGTGACGCCGGCCCGCTGCTCGCCGAGCTCAACGAGCTCACCCGCTGCGACTGCACCACCCGCAACCGCCGCAAGGCTGAGGAGCTGTCCCGGCGGATGGACACCCTCGAGGAGCGCATCGACGTCCTCGCCGCCCAAGAGGAGCTCAGCCGCATCCGCCCCGACCTCGACGGCAACCAGATCATGGCCCACCTCGACCTGACCCCGGGTCGGGTGGTGGGCCAGGCCCTCGACCACCTCCTCGAGCTCCGCCTCGAGGAGGGGCCGCTGGGTGAGGAGGAGGCCCACCGTCGTCTCGACGCCTGGTGGGAAGCTCAAGGGGGGGCCTGACAGGCGGACCCTGTCTGCGCTCAGGGCCCTCCACCGCGGCCAGGACCGTCGGTATCCTGGAGCTATGGTTGATGCCGGTGGCCCGGCCGACTTGAGGCGCCGGCTCCACCAGGCGCTGGAGCTGGCCGAGGTCGGGGTCGGGGTCGAGATCATGCGCCAGAACCTGCGTCGGCGGAACCCGGGCGCCAGCGTCGAGGAGGTCGAGCGCCTGCTCGTCGCCTGGCAGGACCGTCGCCCTGGCGCCGAGCTGGGGGAATGTCCCGGCCCACTGCGCTCGCCCCCCGCGCCTCGACGAGCCTCCGCGCTGTCCTGTCAGGGACGACCGAACGGCTCCGAGACCTCGGGGCGGACTACGCACTGGTGGGAGGGCTGGCCGTCTCCGTCCGCACCGAGCCCCGATTCACCCGTGACGTCGACCTGGCGGTCGCCCAGCGCCGAAGACGTCGAGGCCCTGGCCGACGTGCGTCTGCCTGTCGCTCGGCTCGGCCACCTCGTGGCCATGAAGCTGCTCGCCCGTGACGACCAGCGTCGTCCTCAGGACGGGATCGATCTCCGGGCCCTCGTCAACGCCGCCGACGACGAGGAGTTGGCGAGGGCTCGGACTGCGTGCGCCACCATCGTCGAACGGGGCTACAGCAGGGGACGGCCGTTGCTCGAGCTCTTGGAGGACGCGATCCTCGAGTGAGGTCCGGGCTGGGTCTGCCCGCCGACAGATCAGCGGCCGTTCACAGCGGGGAAACACGGGAGAAACGTCCTGACGGCAGCCTGTCGGCGGCAAGGGACCGCCAAGACAGGAGTGTGAGGTATGGATAGCGGCGATATCGCCTGGATGTTGACCTCGACGGCCCTGGTGCTCTTCATGACGCCGGGGTTGGCGCTGTTCTACGGAGGCATGGTGCGTTCCAAGCACGTGCTGGGGATGCTCATGCAGAACTTCGCGGCCATGGGCCTGATCGCCGTGCTCTGGGCGCTGGTCGGGTTCTCGCTGGCTTTCGGTGACTTCGGCAACGGGGGCATCCTCGGCAACCTCGAGTTCCTCGGGCTCGCCGGCGTGGGCGCCGAACCGGGGCTGGAACTGACGATCCCCTTCGTGCTCTTCGCCGCCTACCAGATGACCTTCGCCGTCATCACCCCCGCCCTCATCACCGGGGCGACCGCCGACCGCATGAAGTTCAGTGCCTACCTGGTCTTCATCGGGGCCTGGCTCATCCTCGTCTACGCCCCCGTGGCCCACTGGGTCTTCGCCGGCGGATGGCTGGCCAGCCTGGGCGCGCTCGACTTCGCCGGCGGCGCCGTGGTCCACATCAACGCCGGGGCCGCGGCCCTCGGGGTCATCCTGGTGCTGGGGCCCCGCCGGGGCTGGCGAACTGAGGCCATGCCGCCCCACTCGCTGCCGCTGACCATGCTCGGCACCGGCATCTTGTGGTTCGGCTGGTTCGGGTTCAACGCCGGCTCGGCCCTGGCCGCCAACGGCGTGGCCGCCCAGGCGGTCATGA
>JAUJLZ010000332.1 GCA_030447125.1 Acidimicrobiales bacterium | reverse complement strand
CTCATCCGCTCTGGCCAGCAGGGCCATCATGCCGAGAATCTCTGAAAAGGCGGCAGGCGCATCGTGATACCGACCTCGGGATCCGAATTTTGTCCGAGGCACCAGCTTCAGCGCGCGTCCGTCTACCGGTCTGCTGCCTGACTCTATATGCCCAACTGCAGGCCCGGCGGCTCGATGGCGGGGGCTCGTCCAAGGCATCGGTCGAGTCGTTCGCACGCCTGCGACATGGCTCGGCCGTTGGTGGCCATCGCCGTGTCCTCCCAACTCGGGGACCGTCCGAGCTGCGGATAGCCGTCCCTGATCTCAAACGCGACCGTGTGCTGGTCGAGCCGCGCCGCCGCCTCGTCCCAGATGTCGGACACGGCGCCGCGTTCAGGGCGTGGCCCCAGACGGTCGATCACATGGTCGGGTGGATCGTGGGCGATGGCTGAAGCCCGAGCGGAGCGGTCCCGGTCGAGCTCCCGTCGGATGCCGTGGCGCTCGTGTTCGAGGCTCGGGCGGTCACGCGCGGTGGCCTGGGCCTTTGCGAGCGACGCCTGGATGCCCGGGAGGCGCGTCTCGATCTTCGCCAGCTCGGCGACGGACTGTCTGATCGTTCCCTGCGCCTGGTTGAGGTCGCCACGAGCTTCCAGGATCTCGGAGCGGTGGAGGCGCCGCACAAGAGGACGATCCAGCTCGTCCAGCACCTCCTGGGCCCGGTCACGCCGCTCCTCGCCACCCGAGAGGCGCTCGGCCAGCTCGGCTCGACGGCCGATGGTCCGGTCCAGCTGCTCTCGGTACATCCGGATGCCGGACTCCGCACGCGACAGCGTCAGGCCGATCTCGTGTTCCCGCTCGAGGAGCTCACGGAGTCGCGCCGACTCCAGAGGGAGGACCGCCTCCCGTGCTTCGCCGTCGGGCTGGGGGTGCTGCAGCTTCGCCCGGCGGGCGATGGCCGGCTCGTCGATCCAGCTGCGGGCCAGGGCCTGGGCCAGGACGTCTCGGGCCGTTTCCTCGCCCTCGACGACCACGAACGCGTCGTTGCTGTGGCGACCCCGGGTCATGGGCACGTAGACACCTCGGGTGTCGCCGGGCCCATCGAGGAAGAGGAAAGAGCGGTCGACGGTGCGGCCCTGGTTGGCGTGGCTGGTCTGGGCGTAGGCCAGCTCGACGTGCTCAGCCACATAGTCGGCAGGGAGGCGGACGGTGCCAGTGCGACCGGCGACACTCAGGGCACCGTCGTGGTGAACCGCGTGAACCTCCCACTGGTCGCGGTTCTTGACCATCAGCCCGCAGTCGGTCCGCAACTCACGGTCGTTACGTCGGGTGGCGACAGCGTCACCGGCATGCAGCCGGTAGCTGCCCGCCTCGACCGAGGGGCCGGCGAGATCGACCTCCCCGGCCCGGGCCCGGATGGCCTGCGCCCGGTGGTTGAGAGCCACGACCGTCTCGTTGGTCGGCGCCATCATCGCCGCCCTCTCGCCTTGGGATCGGGCCTCCCACCAGGCGTTCACCACAGCCCGCTCCATCTGTAGGCGGCTCCCGCCGTGGATGCGACCGTGGTGGTCGTAGACGGCCAGCACATCGGCGTTTCCCCGACGGAGCTGCAGACTCGCCTCCCGCTCCCAGGCGTGGGCGAAGCGGTGGACACGGTCGAGCTCGATCGCCCCGTAGCAGTCGATCAGGTGGCCGAACATGCCCGAGCGCCCCACCGCCGAGAACTGCAGCGGGTCGCCCACGAGGGCCAGCCGCCAGCCCCGTTGATCGGCGAGTTCGGCGAGCTCGGCCAGACGGGGTGTCGGGACCATGGCCGCCTCATCAACGACCACCGTGGCTCCGGCGGGAAGGTCGTAGCGGTGGTCGGGCGGGCGCTCCAGGCGGTGCTCGACGAGAAGCTTGTCGAGGGTGTCCGACGTCAAGCCGGCGTCGTGAGCGAGGACCTCGGCGGCGGCGGCCGATGGCGCCACGCCGAACACCGCCCGTCCCTCGGCGCGCAGCTGCTCGATGGCAGGGCCAAGCGCGGTGGTCTTGCCGGCGCCGGCAGGGCCGACCACCAGCACCAGCTCACGGCTCCCCGCCACCGCGGAGGCCACTTCGCGCTGGGGGCCGGACAGCTCCTCGTCCCCCTCGACGGCGAGGTCGTGGCCGCCTCGGGCCAGTCGCCGCTCGGCCCAGCCCACCAGGCGCTCCTCCTGGGCGAGGATCTCTGGTGTGGTCAGCACCCGCTGTGCCACCGACTCGGTGATGGGACGGCCGTCTCGGCGCAGGGCGACGCCGTCAGGGATCGGTCGCGACAACTCGACAAGACGCTCGGCCACGACTCGCTCGGCGAGGCCGTCCAGCCAAGGCACGAGCGTTTTCGCGGACACGGCCACCTCGGTGGGGACCGCGGCGGCGAGCTCCCGGACCAGCTCGGCTGGCCGCCATGACGACTGGCGATCAGCAAGCGCCTCGAGCGCCCGGGCAATGATGCGCTCACCGGTGATGTCGTCGACGCCCCTATCGAAGCGCGCCGGCGCGAACGCAGCCACCAAGCTCTCGGGGGCGTAGCCGATGGCCCTGCCCCGCTCACCCCACGCCTGGTG
>JAUJLZ010000059.1:6961-9440 GCA_030447125.1 Acidimicrobiales bacterium | reverse complement strand
CGATGCCGAGGGTGTCGGCCAGGCGCTTGGCCGGGTCGATGGTCACCACCACGGCTCGACGCCCTTGCCGGGCACCCTGGAGAGCCAAGGCTGCTGCCGTGGTGGTCTTGCCCACCCCCCCCGAGCCGCAGCACACGAGGATGCCGGCGCGCTCGACCAGCTCGGCCAGGCCGAGTGTGCTGCTCACGATCTGGCCTCAGACGGGGGCGGGGCGGTGTCGCCACCGGAGCCCAAGGCGATCACCGCGTCGCGCAGGGCCGCGGCCAGGACGTCGACGTGGGCCGGTCCGAGGTCGGCGGCGAAGAGGAAGGGCAGCCCCAGGCGGGGGATGGGCAGCCGCTCGTCGAGGCGGGCGAGCTGCGCCTGCTGGAGCGCCTGGCGATGACGGCGAAAGGCGGCGGCATCCGCCAGCGCCTCGGCCTCGCTCGGGCGCAGGCTGGTCCCCGCCGCCTCGGCCGCCTCGGTGGGGTCGATGTCGAGGCCGGGCAGGGGGGGGTAGAGGCCGTTGACCACGACGGGGCCGAGACTGACGCCGATGCGATCCTCCAGCGTGAAGGCCGTCTCGACGGCTTCGTTCACCGGTGTCTCCTCGGGCAGGGTGACGAGCATCACCGAGCAGCGGGCAGGATCGGTGAGCAGCTCGAGGACGTCGCGGGCCTGGGCATTGATGGGGCCCACCCGCACGGCGTCGAGCAGGCCCCGGGCCGACAGCAAGAAGGTGATGGCATGGCCGGCGGCGGGGGCGTCCACCACGATGAGGTCGGCCGCCTCGCTTCGCTCCAGCGACTTGACCTTGCCGAGGATGAGGATGTCCTTGATGCCTGGCGCCGCGGTCGAAACCACGTCCATGGCGCCGGTGGAGACCAGCCGACGCGAGATGCGGCGCAGACCGTGATCCTCGAGGTATTCGAGGAGGGCGTCGTCGGGGGTGATGGTGCGGCCCCGGACCTCGGCGATGGTGCCGGCCGCGGGGGCCAGGCTCGACTCGACGTAGGTGAGGGGCGGGCGACCGAAGAGCCGGGCCAGGCCCGAGGCCTGCTCGACTTGGACGACCAGGGTGGTCAGACCCTGGCGCGCCGCCATGCGGGCCAGGGCGGCGGCGACGGTCGTCTTGCCCACACCGCCCTTCCCGGCAACGATGACGACTCGAGATGCTCGTAGGAACTGGCCGGGGTCCACAACGTCCTCTCCGGGGGAGACCATCGGGCAGGCTACTGGTGTGGCCCGTCGTGGTCGCTTTCCTGGCCGGGCTGTGGTCGATGGGTCCGGCCCAGGCCCAGGGCCAACCCCGGTCCCGGCCGTTCGTGAACGTCGTTCAGGTCAACGGCTACCTCGACCCGGTGATGGCGGACTTCATCCACCGGGCCATCACCGAGAGCGAGCGCAGCGGCGCCGAGGCGCTCGTCCTCCAGCTCGACAGTCCCGGCTCGGTCCTTCCCCCCGCCGAGCTCGACGCCCTGGTGTTTCGGATCGGTCACGCCGCGGTCCCCATCGCCGTGTGGGTGGGCGAGAGTGGGGCCCAGGCGCTGGGAGGCGCCGCCAGCCTCGCTCTCGCCGCCCCGGTGATGGGCATGGCCCCCCAGTCCCGGTTGGGCGAGGCGCCGGCACCGATCTTCGGTGAGCTTCCCCAGGCCGTGCGCACCGGCATCGTCGGTCCCGAGGAGGCATTCCAGCTGGGCCTGACCGAGCTCAACCGAGAGGAGTCGGCCGTCCTCGGAAGCTTCGTCGCCGCCCTCGACGGGCGGGAGGTGGCCGGGGAGACCCTGGAGACGGCGGATTTCGTGGCGGTGGCCGACGGTCCCCCCGAGGCCACGCTCACCGTCGACGCCCGCTTGGCCAAGCTCGATCTGGTGCCCCGGCTCATGCACACCGTGGCCAGCCCCCCGGTGGCCTACCTGCTGGTGTCGGTGGCCCTGGCCCTCGTGGTCTTCGAGCTGTTCACCGCCGGGGTGGGCGTGGCTGGGATGGTGGGCGCGCTCTGCGCTGTCCTGGGTGCCTACGGCCTGGCGGTGCTGCCCACCTCGCCCGTCGGCCTGGCCCTGCTGGGCCTGTCCGTCTTCGGCTTCGCCGTCGATGTGCAGACCGGGGTGCCCCGGTTTTGGACCGGCATCGGGGTGGTGGCCTACGCCGTGGGCTCGCTGTTGCTCTTCGACGGGGTGAGCATCGGGTGGCTCCCTCTTGTGGCCGGGGTGTCGGGCATGGTGGTACTGATGTTGGCCGGTCTTCCGGCCACCGTGCGCAGCCGGTTCTCGACGCCCACCATCGGCCGGGAATCGATGATCGGCGAGATGGGCGAGGCCATGGCCGAGACCGCGCCCGAGGGGGTGGTGCGGGTGCGCGACGCGCTGTGGTCGGCCCGGACCAACCGGGCCACCCCCATCGCCGTCGGGCAACGGGTCCGGGTGACGGGGATCGACGGGCTGGCCCTGGAGGTCGAGCCCGAGGAGGGTGGCGCCCGGGACTACCGGGAGCGGCGGCC
>JAUJLZ010000059.1:0-6861 GCA_030447125.1 Acidimicrobiales bacterium | reverse complement strand
GAGGAGGGTGGCGCCCGGGACTACCGGGAGCGGCGGCCGTCGCGGGCGGAGCATCTCCCGGAGGACGGAAGCCCGAATGGTGCAGGTTCGGATGGTGGAGGCTCGGATGGCGGAGGCTCGGATGGCGGAGGCTCGGAGTAAGGTCCGAGCCGTCGATGCCCGGGCAAAACGTGGGAGGCGGACGCATGGTGCGCAGGTTCGGGATGGCGTTGGCGCTCGTGGCCACCGTGACCGCCTGCAGCGGTGACGCTCCCGAGGAGGCTGACGCTCCGGGCGAGCCCGTCGTCATCACCGGAGTGGACTACGCCTACCAAGGTGTTCCCGACTCGGTCCCGGCGGGCACCACGCTGGCGTTCACCAACGCCGCCCAGGGCGAGGCCCACGAGTTGACGGTCTACCGCATCAACGACGAAGAGACGCGCCCGCTGGCCGAGTTGGTGGGCCTGCCCAACGAGGAGAGCCGCGACCTCATCACCTTTGTCGGGGTCTCGATCGCCCTTCCCGGTGAGGACGGCGAGGTCTTCGAGGGTGACCTCACCCTGGCCGAACCCGGTCGCTACGCCCTGGTCTGTCTGGTCCCCACCGGCGTCGACCCCCAGGCCTACGTCGACTACGCCCGTGCTCCCGGCGACGCCGATCCGCCGGCCGGCGGGCCTCTTCACGTCGCCCTGGGGATGTTCGCCGAGCTTCCCGTGGAGTGACTCCGGGCCAACGGCGCCTCGTTCGGGCCTTGTGGCCGGCTCGACCCCTTCATTAGGGTCGAAACCAGGGACGAGAGGAGGAGCATGGCGACGGCAGTGCGAAGCGACGAGACCTGGCAGACCCGGGCCGCGTGCCGGGGCCCGCTCGCCTCGGTGTTCTTTCCTCCATCCAGTCCGGAGCGCAGCGATGTGCGGGCGGATCGGGAGCGACGGGCCAAGGCCATCTGCGCCCGCTGCCCGGTCCGTCAGGCCTGCCTCGACTTCGCCGTGCGCACCCGCGAGGCCCACGGCATCTGGGGTGGCCTCACCGAAGTGGAGCGCCACTCCCTGGGGTAGCTTCGGGCTGCTGCTCTTCGTCCTCATCGACCAGGGGTAGGGGCAAGCGGGGACCAGCAATGCGCAGGTCCCCCCGGCGTCGGGTGATGCCCCGGCCGTCGAGCAGGGCCAGCAGGGGCAAGAGGAACTTGCGGCTGGAGCCCAGGGCGTCGCGGATCTGGGCCACGGTGACGCCTTCGGGATGCTCCCCGAGCAAAGGTCCGAGGACGGCGGCAGCGCCTTGGATCGACCGGGGCGAGAACCAGGTGCCGTCGCTCTCGAGGACCAGCCCCCGGCGTACCAGCTCCCGCAGCTCACCCCGGTCGACACCCTCGGGCGCGGGCGGGGTGAAGAGGCTCGCGTCCAGCACGGCGAGGTAGGGGTGGCCCACGAGTGGGTCGACGGCGTCAGCGCGCCGTGCCCGTCCGGCCTCGATGGCCACGTCCTCGAGGGTGGCCAGCACCGCTCGCTCCCTCGGGTCGAGGCCGGCTACGTCGAGCCCGAGCGGTCCGGCGGCGTCGATGGCCTCCTCCACGGCCTGTCTGGTCCGAGCCAGGGCCGAGGGGTCGACCACCCAGGGCCCGAGCTGGGGTGACTGGGCCACGCCGACCAGGCGCTCCAGCACCTCGGCCTCCACCCACCCCCGCTCGGCCACCACCCTGGCCACCGAGCGATCGGGACGGGCCCGGGCCGCGGGCAGGAGGGGATCGACGTCGAGGACCTCGCCGCCCCCCACCGTCTCGGCCCGGCCCGTCTCCCGCAGGACGTATCGGTCGCCGGGAACCAGGGGCAGAGGCTCAGCCAGGTGGAGGCGGACCAAGCCGGCGTCGCCCGGAGCCAGGGCCGAGCCGCCCAGCACCCGCAGCCGGACCGGGCGCTCGCCCGACCCCAGGTAGGCCACGTAGGCGCCCCGCCGGGAGACCTCGTGGTCGAGGGTGGCGAGCACGGCCAGGCTGGCGTCGATGCGGCGGGTGAGGTGCCACTGGCGGGGACGCACCAGGGCGTCACCCCGCTCGACGTCGTCGTGGCTCACACCGACCAGGTTGACGGCCACCCGCCGCCCCGGTCCCACGGCGGGCAGCGACTCCTGGTGGCTCTGCAGGGCCCGGACCCGCACTGCTTGGCCATCGGGCACGATGACCACCTCGTCGTCGATGGCCAGGCGGCCGCCGGTGAGCGTCCCGGTCACCACCGTGCCCGAGCCCTTGGCCGCGAAGCTACGGTCGATCCACAGACGGGGCTTCCCGTCGTCGGCGGCGGTAGGGGTGGTGGCCAGCAGGCGATCGAGGGCGGCCCGCAGCTCGTCGAGCCCGCCGCCGGTGGGGGCATCGACCTCGACCACCTCGGCCCCTTCGAGGAAGGTCCCGGCCAGGTGGTCGGCCACGTCCATGTTGGCCAGCTCGCGGTGGTCGTCGTCGACGATGGCCACCTTGGTCAGCGCCACCAGCCCGTGGCTGACGCCGAGGAGCTCGAGGATGCGCAGGTGCTCCTCGGACTGGGGCTTCCACCCCTCGGTGGCCGCCACCACGAACAGGCAGGCGTCGACCGCCCCCACCCCGGCCAGCATGTTCTTGATGAAGCGGATGTGACCGGGGACGTCGACGAAGGCCAGGCCCCGGCCCGAGGGCAGCGTGGCCCAGGCGAAACCCAAGTCGATGGTGAGGCCCCGGGCCTTCTCCTCGCCGAAGCGGTCGGGGTCGATGCCAGTGAGGGCGTGGACCAGGGTGGACTTGCCATGGTCGACGTGGCCGGCGGTGGCGACGACGTGCACCTACGTGGCTCCTGCCCCGTCGGCGGACCCGCTCGGCCCGTGCGTGGTCACGCCGGCGTCACCGCCAGCTCGGACAGGGCTCGAGCCAACTCGGCGTCATCGGTCGGGTCGACCGTGCGCAGGTCGCAGATGGTCACGTCGTCGGCCACCCGGGCCACCACCGGAAGGGCCCGGGCTCGCAGGGCGGCGCTGTGGTCGCCGTCGACGGCGACACCGGCCGAGGGGATCTCCACCCCGGGCAAGGTGCCGCCGCCTGGCACGGAGGCACAGTCGACCGGACGTCCGACGCCCAGCGCGCCGGCCCGGGCCTGCAGGGAGGTGACGCTCAGGCCGGCCATGCGCCAGAAGCCGAGGGCGGCACCGTCACGGCGCAAGTAGGCCAGGGCTACGTCCTGGAGCGCGGCCAGCACCAGCCCGCCGGGGCGCAGGGCCCGGGCGAGGGGGTGGGAGGCGCAGGCCGCCACCAGGTCGGCTCGTCCGGCGATGATCCCCGCTTGGGGGCCGCCGAGCAGCTTGTCGCCCGAGAAGGTGACGAGGTCGGCGCCGGCGGCCAGCGTCTGGCGGGCGGCCGGCTCGTCGCCCAACCACGGCGGCGGCCCACCGGCCAGCCAGGGCGTGCCCGCATCGAGCAGGCCCGAGCCGATGTCGGCCACCACGGGCGGGCCCAGGCCGGCGAGGGCGGCGACGCCTACGTCTTCGGTGAAGCCGGTGATGCGGTAGTTGGAGGCGTGCACCTTGAGCACCAGGCCGACGTCGGCCCCCGGCGCCTGCACGGCGTGGGCGTAGTCGGACCGACGGGTGCGGTTGGTGGTGCCCACCTCCACCAGCCGGGCGCCGGATTGGGCCAGCACCTCGGGGATGCGAAAGCCGCCGCCGATCTCCACCAGCTCGCCCCGGCTGACCACCACATCGCGGCCGGCGGCCAGGGCGGCCAGCACCAGCACCACGGCGGCGGCACAGTTGTTGACCACCAGCGCCCGCTCGGCCCCGCACGCTCGGGCCAACAGGGGAGCGGCCCGGTCCTGACGTGAGCCCCGCCGGCCGTCCCCCAGGTCGAGCTCGAGGTTGGAGTAGCGGGTACCCGATGATGCAGCGGCGACGGGCGCCCGTCCCAGGTTGGTGTGGAGCAGGACCCCGGTGGCGTTGATCACCGGCTGGAGCAGCGACCGTCCGGCTGCCGCCGCCCGGGAGGGGGCCGACCCCGGGTCGCCGGCGGCGATGGCCTCCCGGGCCACCTCGACCAGCACGGGATGGGGAAGGCCGGTATGCACCAGTGACCGGGCGAGGGCGTCGACCGAGGGCGGGCGGGCGGTCTCGGGCACGGGGCCATACTGCCCGACCTCCTCGTCCAACGCCGATCGACGAGCGAGCCCGGCGGCGAGCAGCCCTGTTGACGGGTGATCCCGAGATCATCGGCGCGACGCCCTGCCGTGCCTCGTCGACGACCTACGGGCCTAGCGCCGATCGGGCGAGACCAGCATCAGGGGACCCCCTCGTACACTCGCACCGGCATGCGCATGCTGGGCCGCTCGCTCGTCCTCATCGTCGTCACCGCCGTGGTGGTCCCGCTCGTGGGGGCGGGCACGGTGCTGGCGGCGCTGTTGTTCCTGCCCCTGCCCGCCAGCCTGCCGCCGGCCAAGCCCGGGGTCGAGGCCCTCATCAGCCGGATCTACGACATCAACGGCAACGAGATCGGCGATTTCCGCCAGTTCGACAGCACCAAGCCGGTGGAGCGGGGCGACATCCCCGAGGTCTTGAAGCAGGCGGTGATCACCGCCGAGGATCGCCGCTTCTACCAGCACAGCGGCGTCGACGTCTGGGGGACGGCCCGGGCCCTGTGGGCCGACATCCGCAGCCAGGAGGTGCTCCAGGGCGGCTCCACCATCACCCAGCAGTACGTGAAGAACGCCTACGTCGGGAACGAGCGCAGCGTGTCGCGCAAGATGCGCGAGGCCATCCTGGCCAGCCAGCTCGACCGCCAGGTCGACAAGGACGAGATCTTGTTCCGCTACCTGGAGCGGATCTACCTGGGTGAGGGCGCCTATGGGGTGGGGGCAGCGGCGGAGACCTACTTCCACAAGGCGGTGTCCGACCTCAGCCTGTCGGAGGCGGCCCTGCTGGCCGGGCTCATCCCCGCTCCCAGCCGCTACGAGCCGAGGGGCAACCCCGCGCTGGCCGAGGAGCGGCGCATGCTCGTCCTCGACGCCATGGTGGGCGAGGGCGTGATCTCTCCGGAGGAACACGGCGACGCCGCCGCCCAGCCGGTCTGGCTGGCCAACGGTGACGCCACCCCTCCCGATGGTGGGGCCACGGTGGTCTACCCGCGGGAGCAGGCCGAGACGGCCTACCCCTACTTCGTCGACTACCTTCAGCGCCACCTGGCCGAGCGCTACGGCGAGGACGCCGTCTACCAGCAGGGGTTGCGGATCTACACCACCCTCGATCCTCGCATCCAAGAGGAAGCGGAGCGCTCGGTGGGCGAGACGCTGTCGGGGACCGAGCCGCCGCTGGAGATGTCGCTCGTGGCCATCGAGCCGCTCACCGGGTTCGTGAAGGGCCTGGTGGGCGGGCGCGACTTCGCCTCTTCCCGGGTGAACCTGGCCCTGGGAGCGTCAGGGGGTGGCACTGGCCGCCAACCTGGTTCGGCGTTCAAGCCGTTCGTCCTGGCCCAGGCCCTGGAAGAGGGAATCACCCCCACCCGCAGCTACTCGGGAGCAAGTCCCATGAACATCGGGGGAACGTCGTTCTCCAACTTCGGCGGCTCCTCCTATGGCCAGATCGACCTCCGCAGCGCCACCCGCCAGTCGGTCAACACCGCCTACGTCCAGCTCCTGGAGGACGTGGGGGTGCAGGAGACCATGGACCTGGCCCGGATGATGGGCATCTCCACCTCCGACTACCAGGAGGGCTTCCATGGCTTGTCCATCGCCCTGGGCTCGCTCGACGTGGCCCCCATCGACATGGCCTCGGCCTATGGGGTCTTCGCGGCCCGAGGTGAGCGAGCCGAGCCCACGCCGGTGGTGCGGGTGCTCGACGCCAAGGGCAACGTGTTGGAGGACAACGCCGAACCTGAGCGGACTCGGGTGCTCGAGGAGATCACCGCCGACAACGTCAACGAGATCCTGCGGGGGGTGCTCGAATCCGGCGGTACCGCCGGGGACAACGGGATCGACCGGCCCGCGGCGGGCAAGACCGGCACCACCGACGAGAACAAGAACGCCTGGTTCGTGGGCTACACCCCCACCCTGTCGACGTCGGTGTGGATGGGCTACGCCGACTCCCCCCGTCCCTTGGAAGGGATCAAGGGGGTGCGCTCGGTCACCGGGGGAAGCCTGCCCGCCGCCACCTGGGAGTCGTTCATGCGGGCCGCGCTGGGCGATGTCCCGGTGACCGACTTCACCGAACCGGCACCCATCACCGACCTGGCCGACATCCTGCGGCGGCGCTCCCGCGGTGGCTTCGACGTCCGGTCGCTCAAGGAGGCCGAGGGCACCAGTCCCGGCATCTACGTGGAGGAGCTCCCGGCACCGGCGGTGGACCCGCCCACGGCGACCACGACCAGCCAGCCGGATCGGGACGACGACCGCGGTGATGACGACGGTGAGGACCTCGACTCGTTCTTCGACCGGCTGTTCCCCGGGGAGCGCCGGGACGACGACGACCGGAGCCGGGACGACGACGAGTCCGACCGGGACCGCACGTCCGACCGGAACCGGGTCGGAAGAGGGAACCGCGCTGGCGAATAACATGACCACATGACCAGAAGGCTGACCGGCACCGAAGTCAAGAGCATGATCCTCTCGCTCTTGGATGACGTCGCCGGCGGCGAGGAGGTGGAGATCACCAAGCACGGGCGAACGGTCGCCCCCCTGGTACCGGCTCGGGGCCCGGGCTCGCTGCGGGCGAAGCTCACCGGTGTGGCCATGACCTCGGTTCCCGACGAGACGGTGTGGTGAGATCAGCCGATCAGCTTGAACTAACCGGGTCAGGTACCGGCGATCCCCTCGGCCTGGCCCTCGCCCTCCGGGCAGACGAGCAGCTCGATGCAGGTGTCGCGGATGGCGGGAGCGAAGA
>JAUJLZ010000331.1 GCA_030447125.1 Acidimicrobiales bacterium | reverse complement strand
AGCTCAGCCCCGGCGAGCGCTGCGCCTCCACCAGCAACCGCAACTTCGAGGGGCGCCAGGGCAAGGGCGGGCGCACCCACCTGGTCTCCCCGGCAGTGGCCGCAGCCACGGCGGTGGCCGGGCACTTCGCCAGCCCGACCGACCTCGACGAGGTGGCGTGATGGAGCCCCGTCGCATCGTCGCCGGTACGGCGCTGCCCCTCGATCGCAGCGACGTCGACACCGATCAGATCATCCCCGCCGTCTGGCTCAAGCGGGTGGAACGCACCGGCTTCGGCGCCGGCTTGTTCGCCGCCTGGCGCGACGATCCCTCGTTCGTGTTGAACCAGCCCCAGTACCAGGGGGCGGCCATCCTCGTCACCGGGGCCAACTTCGGCACCGGCTCCTCCCGGGAGCACGCCGTGTGGGCCCTGGAGGACTACGGCTTCGAGGCGGTGGTCGCCCCCAGCTTCGCCGACATCTTCCGCACCAACTGCACCAAGGTGGGGCTGGTGCCCGTGCAGGTCGACGAGGGTCTCGCCAGCGCCCTCCTGCAGGCGGTGACGGCCGACCCGACCATGGTGATCACCGTCGACGTGGCCGCCCGCACCCTGGCGACCCCGGCCCTGGGCATCGAGGTGGCCTTTCCCCTCGACGACTTCACCCGCCACCGGCTCCTCGAGGGCCTCGACGACGTCGACCTCACCCTCGGCCACGCCGACGCCATCACCGCCTACGAGGCCCGGCGACCGGGCTGGCTGCCCACCACCACGGCCCTACCGGCCTGAGGTCAGGACCTCAAGCCGAGGCCCGGCTGGGCTCCACCTCCGCAGAGGGGTTGAGGCGGGCCCGGTCGGCGGCGCTGGTGCCGGCCACCCAGCCGGCGCCGTTGCTGACCGAGACCGAGTACTCCTTGGTGGTGGGAAAGGCCCGCTCGGTTGCCTCGTCGACCGCTCGGTCGCGGCTGACCAGCACCGGCAACAAGCCGGCGCCGTGAGCCTCAGTGGCGGCAGCCTCGGCCACGGCCCTGCTCTCCCGCAGCCGTTCGCCGATGCGCGTGGCGTAGGCCACGTAGAACGACTTGCGAAACGATCGGGTGGAGGAGCGCCCCCAGCGGTCGATCTGGGGACCAGCGCCGGCAACGGCCCTCGTGGCCTGGACCAGCAGCGAGGTGTAGAGCAACTCGACGCCGTCGAGGTCGGCTTCATGACCGAAGACGGCGGAGAAGCCGAGGGAACTGCACCAGACGGTCCGGCAACGGTTGGCCGTCGCCACCTCGTCGAGGAGGAGCGACTTGGCCTGGGCGTAGGGGTCGTCGGTGGCGATCCGACGACCGCCCGGTCCCCCCGTCGTACTGTTGGCCCCCTCGAGCATGGCCCGGTCGAGGGCGTGGCGGGCCATCAGTTCCTGCGCCTTGGCCGTAAAGGCCTCGGCCTCCTCCGCGAAGGTGGTGGACTCGGCCTTGGCCAGCAAGGCCCGCACCCGCTCGAGCACCCGCGAGTCGACGTTCCCCCGGCCGGCGTTCGAGCCCTTGCCGGTGGGACCACCGGCCCTGAACTCGCCCGGGAGCGGGCCCATCAGAGGCAATCCGATGAGCACCGACAACACCGCCAGGACATCGATCTGTCGTCGGAGGTGGGCGACACCGGGCCTTGGGTCAGCGTCGTCACCGAAGAGCAGGTGAGCCTCGGGCTTCTCCGAGGAGCGTTCCCATGGATGGGCCCCGATCGCTCGCAACTGGGCCCGCCACGAGGGGGAGACCGTGGCCGGGGCGTACTGCCGGTGCTGGTGGCTGATGGCGTCGACGACCTCGGCCGCGTGCTCAGCCCCGAGCTCGCGCCGGACCACCCGCTCGATGTCGCCCGGCTGCCACCCCTTCTGCCAGACCCCCTCGATTGTCCGGTCGAGCACCACGTCGAGCACCTGCGCCGTCCGGGCGACGGTTGCTCGGTCAGCGCTGGAATCGGCGATGCCGAGCACGACGAGCTGGCGGGCGCAACCGGCACGATCACCCCGCACCGCCGCTTTCACCGCCGCCAGCAGGCCGGCTTGGAGGGCGGCAGCGTCGCGAGGCGCAGCGCTGGGGCCGGTGCCGGAGTCAGTCGATTGGCCGGCGGCCCCGCTCGCCGCCCGCTGACGTTGCTTGATCTTCCTCCGCTCCCGGTTGCGCTTGCTCATGGAGACATCCTCGCGCCGGGATGAGACATCGCCGCAGACTGCGCCGGCGCCACCCCAACTCGCAGTCTCAGGTAGGTAAGTGCCGAAAAGCGGAGCTCACGAACCAGAGAGCTCCAGCCGGACGGTGAACGCTCGGCTCAAGCGCCGCCGGGCCGCCCTCCGGCCAGCAGGGCCAGCTCCCGCCACTTCCAGTGGCAGTCGACCTCGGCGTAGCCGAGCTCCCGCAGCCAGCGCAGCTGGGTCTCCACGTCGAGGAGCTGGTTGGAGGGGTCGTCGTCGGCGGGATGGATGCCGAGGGCGGCAAGGAGACCAACGTGGAGAGAAGTCCCCAGGCACACCCGTGGCCCGCGTCAGGCCACAGGTTGGTGGTGTTCACGGGGTCACCTCGGGCTGGCGCACCTGCTCCTGGCGCCGGCG
>JAUJLZ010000330.1 GCA_030447125.1 Acidimicrobiales bacterium | reverse complement strand
CCGACGTCGACTTCGACCATCTCGTCACCGAGACCGCCGGCGTGCGCAGCCTCGTTCAGCGACTCGGTCGGGTGAACCGGTTGGGCAACCGCCGCCAAGCCAAGTGCGTCGTCTGTCATCCCACGGATCGAACCACGTGGCCGGTGTACGGCGCCGAGCCCGCCGAGGTGTGGGCGACGTTGCAGGCTGCCGCAGCGCATGGAGAGGGCGGCTCGCTCGATCTGTCGCCCGGCAACGTGTCAGCGCTTCTCGGTGCCCCCCAGGACGCGCCCCAGCGTGTCGGGGAGTTGCTGCCTGCCCACCTGTGGGAGTGGGCCAAGACCACGACGCCACCGCCAGGCGAAGCTCCCGTCGAGCTGTTCTACGACGGGTTCGAACGCGGTGGGGACGTGTCGCTGGTGTGGCGGGCCCACCGGCCCCCCGACGGTTTGCGTCTCGTTCCCGCTGTGGTGGCGGGCGAGGCGGTCGATGTGCCCGTCAGCGAGGCGCGTGCTGCGCTCGGCGGCGGTGACATCCGCCGTCTCTCGGTTGATCGCGCCTCGCTTGAGACGGTGTCTGTCGACGCGCTCCGCCCCGGCGACGTCGTCGTCCTCGCACCGAGTGACGGTCTCTACGACGAGCAGGGCTGGAACCCGTCGGCAACTAACCCCGTACTGGACGTGTCCCCACTGCGATCCGGTGTCCTGCTCCTGACCGAGGCGGCGCTGGAGAACCTTGCACCAGGCGTCGTCATCGCTGCCGGTCCGAGCCTCCGCGCCCTTCTCGACCCACCACTCGACGGGGACAGCGACGACGCCGGGACGCTGGACAAGCTCTTGGTCGCCCTGCGTTCGAGCACCCCGCATCCGTGGCTCCAAGGTGCCGAGTGGGAGGCCTTCCTGGACGGGCTCGGCACGGTGGTCACTCGACCCATCGAGGACGTACCGTTGGTGGCACCCCTGCCGTCGAACCGGCGGTGGGCGACCGTGGCCGTTCGGGCTGACGCCTTCGAGGAGCTCAGCTTCACCGCCTCGTCGCACGCCCTCGACGATCACCTCGGCGCGGTGGGCGAGGCCGCCGCTCGCATCGCCGTGCACCTGGGCTTGGCGGCGCCTCTTGTCGAGGCCGTCCGCGTGGCGGGTGAGTGGCACGATCTCGGCAAGCGCGACCCCCGCTTCCAGCGGTGGCTCGATCCCGAAGCCGAGGCAGAGGTGTCGTTGGCGAAGTCGCGTTTGGCACCCAACGAAAGCGAGAGAGCCCGCGTCGCTGCGGGTTGGCCCCGCGGCGGCCGCCACGAGCTGCTGAGCACCCGGTTGGCGTCGGCCTGGCTCCAGGCTGCGAAGGTCGATTACGACGTCGACCTAGTTCTGCACCTCATCGCCAGCCACCACGGCTTCGGGCGCCCCTTCGTGCGGGTCGTCGACGACCCTGCGCCGACCCGCGTCGTCGCCGACATCGATGGCAGGCACGTCGCCGTCTCCGGCGACCTCGGCGTGCCCGACTGGGACCAGCCGCAGCGGTTCCGGCGCGCCTGCGAGCGTTACGGCACGTGGGGGCTTGCGCTGCTGGAGGCAGTCCTCCGCCAAGCTGACCACGCCGCATCCCACGTTGCCGGGGTGGCATGATGCGCGAGGAGTCGGCGGCCGGCGTCACCCTCGACTGGCTCAACGCCTGGCTGGCGGCACTGGGCGTTACCGTGCTGGTGCCCGAGGTCCGCCTTCGCTGGACCAGCGAGGTGGTGCCATCGGCCTGCTTCGTGCTGCCCCCCGACAGCCCGTCGCTCCCCGAGCTCGTCGGTGCGGCCTTGCCTTCGGTGGACGACCTGAGCAGGCTCGCCATCGCACGCCAGAGGGCTGACGTCAAAGAGCTCACACGGCAGGTCAGCCTCGAGGTCTACGTCGAGCGGGCGGGGATGGCCCGCCAGTTGAAGGACACGAGCCTGTCCTCCACCCTGACCGACCTAGTGGCGGAGCTTCCGAACGACGGTCTGCCGCACTCGCCCTTCGACCCCCCGGCGCCCCAAGGCATCACGCTGTGGCAGCGGGTGCTGTCCTGTCGCAAGGCGATCCTCGATCCGGCCGTCGACGTGGACGCCTCGCTTTCCGGGCGCGGCCGGCGCATCGCCAACAACGGGCTCGGCTTCGACGCCCGCCGGCTGGTCGCCGGCGTCCGGCAAGGAGCACCGCTACGGGTCGACCCCGTCATCGAGGTGCTGGCCTTTTGCGGCCTTGCCCTGTTCCCCATCCGGGGCAACGGCGCCGAGGCCCGGGCACGGGCCTGGACCGGCCCCGGCGGGCGGCCGGGATCCTTCCAGTGGTGCGCGTGGGCACCGCCACTGGATCGGTGGGCCATCGACGCCCTCCTCGACATGGTCGGCTCGGCCCGAGCCACGGCTGCAGTGGCGAGCCACCTCGGCATCACCGAGTGGTATCGCACGGTTCCCTACCAGCGCCGGGGCGCTGCGGACCCCACGAGGGCCTACGGCGCCGAGCGCGTACCGTGACCCTGGAGCCGGTGGTGGCCATCTCGGCCATCGAGCACTTCGCCTACTGCCCACGGCAGTGTGCGCTGATCCACGTCGACGGGGTGTGGAGCGA
>JAUJLZ010000329.1 GCA_030447125.1 Acidimicrobiales bacterium | reverse complement strand
TGGCCTGTCAGCAAGACGAGCAGCGCCGCCGAAAGGCGGCTCCAGGCCCTGCCTGTGGCCGCGCCCTGGTGGGCGAGCGAAGCGAGCCTGCTATCCGGAGGCACCGTTGCTGGAGCGGCTGGAGCTCTCGATGGCCGCCACCTGGGCGGCGAGCTGGTCGATCATGTCGATCGCTCCTCCCAGGCCCCGGGACAGCGACTCCGTGCGGTCCGGGTTGTCCTCGATGGCCCGCACCCGGTCGGGGAGGTTCTTCAGCTCTCCCACCTGGGTCGCGAGCCGGTCGAGGCGTTTGCCCATGCTGGCCAGGATCTTTTCCACCGGCGGACCGTCGGCTGGGGCCGGGGTCGGCGCCGGCACCGTTTCCAGCGCCTCCAGCCGCTTGGGCACCTCGTCCAGAGCGCTGACCCGGGCCGAGAGCCGTTCGATGCTCTGTATCAGCCCCCCCAGCACCTTCTCCATGGCACTGAGGCGACCCGGTTGGCCCGGGTCCTGCTGGGGAGCGCTCGGACGAGCTTCCAGGGCCGACAGCCGTGCGGCCAGCTTCTGCACCTGGGCACTGACGTCGGGCGGGGCGGGCGGGGACTCGGTCTTCTCGAGCGTCTTGACCCTCGCCGCCAGCTGGTCGAGCAGAGCGACCCGGGCCGCGACCTGGTCGAGCCGCTGCTCAAAGCGCTGCTCAAGGCGCTGCTCGCTGCGCTGCAGGGTGGCGGTGATGTCTGGCCCGGATGGCGCGGCCGGACGAGCCCCTGCTGTCGCCTCGAGGCGGGCCCGGTCCTTGTCCAGCTTCTCCAGACGAGCGGACATGGCCTGCATCGCCTCCAGGACGGCGGAGGCCTCCTTCCTGCCCTTGGTGGCGGATGCGCTGAGGTCGTCGAGGCGCACCGAGAGGCGGGCGACATCAGCGGCCAGGCGCTCCATGGCCTTGGTCCCGGCCCCGGCCCCGGTCCCGCCCCCGGCTTCTCTTTGAGACGCCACCCGTTGCTCGATGGCCTCCACTCGGGCGGGCACCGCCCGGATCTGCTTGACGTCGGCGGTCAGGCGGTCGAGCCCGGCGGCCATGCCCGCCACTGCCTTGGCCACGGCCTCGACCCTGCCGTCGTTCGGAGCCTGTACCACCTGGGTGCTCGGCCGCGATGCCTTGGCGGCGAGCGCCTCAACGGTGGACTCGAGCATGCGGACCTTGTCGAAGAGCTGCTCGACCACGGCCAGGCTGTGGTCGTCGAGGCGACGGGGCCCGGAGCCGGCGGGCGGCGAGGCCGCCGTGTGGTTCAGCTCGAGTGCTGGGGCCGGGTCGAGGGCAGGCGCCGAGCGGACCCGGCGGCGGGGCTCGGCAGTGGGGCGGACCCGCACCGAGACTTGTCGGGGCCCCCTGGCCCACACGTCGACGCAACCGGCGAACTTGCCCTTGCAGACGGCGCCACACTCAGGGCACGAACACGTCTCGCGCCCCGCCCCCATGGGGTGCTCACAGGACGCGTCGATCTGAGGTCCGAACTCATGGCACCAACCCACGTCGTAATGCTATCGACATCTGCACGCCGCCTGGACACGCGTCCCGGGACGACCAGCTTCAGGTGGTGGCGCCGGCGTAACGCCGCCGGTTGGCCAGGCGGCGGAGGTCGTCTTCCAGGGCCATGCCGCCCTGGGCCTTGCGCCGGAACCAGCGCATCCCGTCCGACGTCTGGATGGGGGAGCGGTACAGGCGGTAGGGGTCGGCTCCGGCGTAGTGGTTGGGGCGGGTGCCGGCGATGGCGGCCGAGGCGAAGCGGGCCCGGATGGCCGTCTGGGCCGCAGGCGAGCCGAGGAGCGCCTTGGGGTAGGCGAAGTGGCGAGCCGGGGCACCGAGGTGGTCCTCGATGAGGCCGATCGAGCGGTCGAGCTCGTCGGCCACCGCCGCGGGATCGGCCCGATCGAGCAGGACGTGGCGGTGGGTGTGGGAACCGACGGTGATCAGTCCGTTGGCGGTGGCGTCGCCCAGCGCGGCCCACGACAGGGGGGTGGCGCCGGCACAGAAGGTTCGACCGGAATCGACGGGCTCGGTGGCCAGGTACAGCGTGGCCGGCAGCCCGAGGCGCTCGAGCACGGGGACGGCCAGCTCGGCGAAGTCGCCGGTGCCGTCGTCGAAGGTGATGGCGACCTGGCGCCCGCCGGCTTCCAGTCCCGAAGAGAGCGCGGTCACGGCGTCGTCGAGGCTGACCACCGACCCGGTCTCCGCCAGCTCCTCCATCTGGTCCACGAAGAGCCCGAGGGGCAGGTCGACGGCGGACGACGAGGTGGCCCCCGCCCGGTGCACCCGGTGGTAGAGCAGGACCACGAGGCCCTCTCCGGTTCGCCGGACGGGGTCGGCAGCGGCGGCCGCAACCTTCACCAGGCGGGACGCGGTGGCGATGAGCAGGTCTCTGGCGGTGGTGGCCATCTCGACAGTCTGGCGGCTGGCGAGCGTCAGCGACGATGTGCACCGCAGCGGGGCCGGCGACTGGGGTGTCGGCCGGTACGGGCTGGATGGGTAGTATCATCGACCGTGGCTGAACCCGACACGGCGAGTGGGCGCCGACTGGCGGGCCTGCTCAGGCTCGCGGTGCGCTACC
>JAUJLZ010000328.1 GCA_030447125.1 Acidimicrobiales bacterium | reverse complement strand
GCGAGCGCTTGAGGGCGGCGGGGGTGTCGATGGCCAGGATGCGGCCCTTGTCCATCACCGCCACCCGGTCGGACAGCCGGTCGGCCTCCTCCATGTAATGGGTGGTCATGAAGATCGTCTGTCCCCCTCGGCGCAGCTCCTCGAGCGTCTCCCACAGGGCCAGGCGGGTCTGGGGGTCGAGGCCGGCTGTGGGCTCGTCGAGGAAGAGCACCGCCGGGCGGTGGAGGATCGCCCGGGCCAGCATCACCCGTCGGGCGAAGCCGCCCGAGAGGGTGTGCACCTCGGTGCTCTCCCGCCCGAGGAGGCGGAACCGCTCCAGCACCTCGTCGGTGGCGGCCCGGGCCGCCCTGTTGCCCATCCCGAAGTAGCGGGCGTGGAAGTAGAGGTTCTCCCACACGTCGAGACCTCGGTCGAGGGTGTTGGCCTGTTGGACAACGCCGATGAACTGCTTGGCCGCCGCCGGGCGAGCACCGACGTCTATCCCGTTCACCAGCGCGTGGCCTGAGGTGGGGATCACCTTGCCCGTGAGCATCCCCACGGTCGTCGTCTTGCCCGCTCCGTTGGGCCCGAGCACTCCGAGGATCTCCCCTGCCTGCACGGAGAGGTCGAGGTGGTCGACAGCCGTGCGGCCTCCGGCGTAGACCTTGGTCAGACCCGAGGCCCTGATGACCTCGTCGTCTTCCGTCGACCGGGCTGGCGACGGCGTCGCCGCTGACGGCTCGCTGAGCGCGGGGGGGTCCACCTGGTGCCTTGTCGGCTGCGTCATGCGCGCTGCACTCGAAGCGGCATGCGGGGTACTACTACCGCTCGGCGACACGTAGTGCAAGAACGCCGCTTGTCATGGAGCGACCATAGTTCTCCGTCGAACCGGCGCGGTAGGATGCGACCGAGTGGGCGAGCAGACGATGGCCGACCTGTTCGAGGCGCAGGCCGGGCGGGCCCCAGAGGTGGTGGCGCTGGAGTGGGGCGGCGTGACGCTCACCTACGGCGAGCTCGAGGCCCGGGCCAACCGGCTGGCTCACCACCTCCGGGACCGCGGGGTCGGGGCCGAAGTGCCCGTCGGGCTCCTGGTGCGGCGTTCACCCGACCTGGCCGTGGGCGCGCTGGGCATCCTCAAGGCCGGGGGGGCCTGCGTCCCCCTGGATCCCGCCTACCCCCCCGAGCGCCTGGCCTTCATGCTCGCCGACACCGCTGCTCCCGTCGTGGTCACCCAACAGGAGCTGGTCCGACGGCTCACCCCGGGCCCGGCCCACCTGGTGTGCCTGGACGCCGCCGGCGGCGCCGGCCTCGCCCACCAGCCCTGCGAGCCCCCACCGCGGGCGGTCTCCTCCGACGACCTCGCCTACGTGTTCTACACATCCGGCTCGACCGGCCACCCCAAGGGGGTGATGCTTCCCCACCGGGGGTTGGTGCACAACACCGTGGTCGCCGCTCAGCGATACGGACTGAGCCACGAGGATCGGGTGCTGCAGTTCTGCTCCATCAGCTTCGGCGTCAGCGTGGAGGAGCTGTTCGCCACCTGGTCGGCGGGGGCGACCGTCGTGCTGCGCCCCGAGGACATCCCCCTCCTGGGCCCGGCCTGGGCCGACTGGCTCGGCGGGCGGGAGGTGTCGGTGCTGAACCTGCCCACCGCCTACTGGCAGGAGTGGGCCCAGGACCTGGAGAACGCGGGTGGGACGGTGCCCGAAGCTGTCCGCCTGGTCGTGGTGGGGGGCGACCGGGCCCTCGCCTCGACCCTGCGCCAGTGGGCGCGGGTGGGAGGAGACCGGGCCCGCTGGATCAACGTCTTCGGCTCGGCCGAGGTGAGCCACCTGGCCACCGTCTACGAGCCAGCCGGCGGGACGGGCCTCGGTGACGACGCCGAGGGCGACCCACCCATCGGGCGCCCCGTCGCCGGCGCCACCGCCCACGTCCTCGACGCAGCCGGAGACCCGGCGGCTCCCGGCGAGGTGGGCGAGCTGCACGTGGGCGGGCCGGGCCTGGCCCGGGGTTACCTCAACCGCCCGGGGCTGACCGCGCAGCGCTTCGTCCCCGATCCCTTCAGCGCCGCGCCGGGAAGCCGCCTGTACCGCACCGGTGATCTCGTTCGGTGCCTACCCGACGGCAACATCTCCTTCATCGGGCGCCAGGACCGCCAGGTCAAGATCAGGGGCTTCCGGGTCGAGCGCGACGAGGTCGAGGGCGCCCTGCGCCTCCACCCCCAGGTGGCCCAGGCCCTGGTCGTGGTACGGGAGGACAGGCCCGGCCACGGTGACCTGGTCGCCTACCTGATCCCAGCGGGAACGGCGGTGCCGGCGACAACTGAGCTACGACAGTTCCTCGCCACCCGGCTCCCCGACTACATGGTGCCGGTTGCGTTCGTGGCCCTCGAGGGCTTCCCGCTTTCCGCCAACGGGAAGGTCGACGTCGAGGCCCTCCCGCCGCCGGCCACGACGCCGTCGCCCCCGGTCCCGTCGGGGCCGGGCCCCCGGACGCCGACCGAGTGCACGGTGGCCTCCGTGTGGGCCCAGGTGCTCGGCGTCGACGAGGTGGGCGTGGACGACGACTTCTTCGACCTCGGCGGCCATTCCCTGCTGGCCACCCAGGTGATCG
>JAUJLZ010000327.1 GCA_030447125.1 Acidimicrobiales bacterium | reverse complement strand
AGATTTTGGTGAGATTTTCGTGAGACACGCTAGTCGATGAGTCGGTGGAGAGGTTTAGCACCCCCTCTGACCAGCACTTTCTCGGTGGGCCGCCTGGGTCTCGAACCCAGCACCTTGGGATTAAAAGTCCCCTGCTCTACCCGATGAGCTAGCGGCCCGGGACTGCCGTTGCTGGTGTGGTGGCCCCGTCTCTTGATAGTAGGTCTCGTGACGACGGATTCCCGAGGGTGCCCGAATCCCGCCTCGGGCTTCTGGCAGCGGAAGCGGTGCGATCAACGCACGTTTCACTGCCAGAACAGTGCTGGCCGCCGGCTCACACGGCGATGAGGGTCAGGGGCACCAGGAGCAACACGGCGGTGAAGGCGGCCAGACGGGACGGGGAGCGCACCGCGGCGCCAGCCACGGCCAGGCACACCCGACGCAGGAGCGGGTAGGCCAGCGCCAGGAGGAGGACAGTCCACGCCGTGACCGCCGCGGTGACGGCCACCACCACCCGAACGCCGTCCTGGTTGCCGAGGAGCACGGCGGCAACCAGCGTGTCGACCAGGGTGGTGATGTTGGCCCCGGCGATGTACGGCAGGGTGTTGGCCCGGCGGAGGTAGCCCTTGGCCACCAGCGGGACTAGGAGGGTCATCGACACCGAGACCGACAGCGTCAGCAAGGTCACCCCGCACCCCAGCAGGAACATGGGCCACTTCCGGGTGTACCAGGCATCGGCCCGGTCCTCGAGTTGGTGGCTCCCGATGCTCGGCAGCACCTTGTCGAACAGCTGGAAACCAAGGAGCAGGACAGCGACGCCGAGGGGGAACAGCAACCACCCGGGCACCAGCTCGGTGGCCAGCTCCACGGCCCATCCGAAGAGGGCGTCGGTGACCGACGCGATCGCCGGCGAGGTCCCGAGATCGAAGCTGTCCAAGGCACCCTGCTGCAACAAGAGGTAGCCCACGAGGGCCCCGGGAACGTAGGCCACGGCGGTCATGAGCAGCGAGAGGATCCCGATGGAGATAGGTGCACGTCGGCCACTGGTTCCGCGACGGCGAACGGCGTAGACGACGCCGACCAGGAGGACCACAAAGGCGGCGCCCAGGCGCGACCCGGCCAGCATGGTGAACGACTGCGTGCGGGTGATGGCCCCGCCGTCGAGCAGGGCGAGCGACGATGCCGCCACCGGCGACCCTGAGAGCACCACGCACGCCCCCAGCCATCCGAGTCCGAGCGTGCTCCATGCGTTGTCGGTGAACACCGATCCCTCCAGGGCGGGGATCAGCGCCGTGGCCCCCGCCTTCATCAGCCCGAGGGCGGTGACGAAGAGCCCGAGCCCGACGAGAAAGAAGACCAGTCGCAACGCCAGGGGTGTCGGGCGCTCGTGGACGACGACGACGTCCTCGGACGGAAGCTCTCGCCCCCGGACGTGGGCCACCACGGCGCGCTCCTCAGCCACGCGTGCCAGTCAACCAATGTCTACTGATTAGGTCAAGAAGATGGACAAGGGCGCCACCAGGAACGGTCCCTCAACGCCGCTCCCAGGCACCGGGCTGGGAGAGCTCGTCGGCCACCACGCGCGGCAGGCTGCCCGCCGCGAGGTCGGCCAACGTCACATGCTCGAGGATCCGCCGCAGGGCAGCTCGACTGGCCAACCAGACGTCGCGCAGGGAGTCAGCGGGAGGCCGGTACTCCAAGCGTTCCGGGGGCACGCCGTGCACGTCGGCCAGGGGTCCCTCCACGGCGCGGATCACGTCAGCCACGGAGACCTCCCTAGCGGGCCGGGCCAGCCAGTACCCACCTTCGGTCCCCCGCTTGCTGGAGACCAGCTTGGCCACCTTCAGCTCGCTCAAGATGTTGAGCAGGAACCGCACGGGGATGTCCTGGGCGGCGCTGAGCTGGAGGGCCTTGGTCGGCGCGCTCTGGTTGGCGGGTACCAGCTCGACCATGGCCCGCACCGCGTAGTCGACCTTCGCCGTCACCCGCACCCCAAGAGTGTCGCAGACGATCGGCCACGGCCAGGTCCCGGGAGGCCGGCGCCGCGGAGGTATGGTGACTCGAATGGAGACGGCGACAGCGTTGGTAGCCGGCAACGGGCGGCCGGAGCCGAGAGATGGTGCCGGAAGTGGTGAGCTCGACCACATCGAAGTCGCGCTGGCCGAGGTGGGCGCGGCCATGGCTCGACTCGACGATGGGAGCTACGGCACCTGCACCGTGTGTCGCTCCGCCCTTGCCGACGATGTTCTCCGAGCCGTGCCCACTGCCCGGTCCTGTCCCGACCACCGCTGAGCTGAGGCGCCCCGTGCGAGCGCCCCGAGGTCGCCTCGTCCCCCTAGCGGTGGCGTCGGCTGTGGGTGCTGCCGCCACTGGCGCATGGCTGTCCGACGCCGACCGGCGCCACCACCTCCGGCGAAGCGCCCGGGTCTGGCGCCTGACCGCCCGCCGCAGCCTCTCTTGGCTCGTGATGCGAGTGCGAGGAGGTCGGGCCGATGAAGAGAAGCGGGCCCTCCTCGAGGAGCGCTTCGCCATTCGCACCGCCGAGGACGTCGCCCGGGAGCTGGGCAACATGAAGGGCGTGGTGATGAAGGCGGGCCAGATGGTCTCCTTCATCGC
>JAUJLZ010000326.1 GCA_030447125.1 Acidimicrobiales bacterium | reverse complement strand
CGGATGCCGTGGCGCTCGTGTTCGAGGCTCGGGCGGTCACGCGCGGTGGCCTGGGCCTTTGCGAGCGACGCCTGGATGCCCGGGAGGCGCGTCTCGATCTTCGCCAGCTCGGCGACGGACTGTCTGATCGTTCCCTGCGCCTGGTTGAGGTCGCCACGAGCTTCCAGGATCTCGGAGCGGTGGAGGCGCCGCACAAGAGGACGATCCAGCTCGTCCAGCACCTCCTGGGCCCGGTCACGCCGCTCCTCGCCACCCGAGAGGCGCTCGGCCAGCTCGGCTCGACGGCCGATGGTCCGGTCCAGTTCCTCTCGGTACATCCGGATGCCGGACTCCGCACGCGACAGCGTCCGGCCGATCTCGTGCTCCCGTTCGAGGAGCTCCCGGACCCGTGCCGGTTCCAAAGGGCGGTCCGGCTGTCGTGCGTCGCCGTCGGGCTGGGGGCGCTGCAACTTCGCCCGGCGGGCGATGGCCGGCTCGTCGATCCAACTACGGGCCAGGGCCTGGGCCAAGAGATCGTGGGCCGTTTCCTCGCCCTCGACGACTACGAACGCGTCATTGCTGTGGCGACCCCGGGTCATGGGCACGTAGACGCCTCGGGTGTCGGCGGGCCCATCGAGGAAGAGGAAGGAGCGGTCGACGGTGCGGCCCTGGTTGGCGTGGCTGGTCTGGGCGTAGGCCAGCTCGACGTGCTCAGCCACATAGTCGGCAGGGAGGCGGACGGTGCCAGTGCGACCGGCAACGCTCAGGGCACCGTCGTGGTGAACCGCGTGAACCTCCCACTGATCGCGGTTTTTTACCATCAGCCCGCAGTCGGTCCGCAGCTCACGGTTGTTGCGTCGGGTGGCGACTGCGTCACCGGCATGCAGTCGGTAGCTACCCGCCTCGACCGAAGGGCCGGCGAGAACGACCTCCCCGGCCCGGGCCCGGATGGCCTGCGCCCGGTGGTTGAGAGCCACGACCGTCTCGTTGGTCGGCGCCATCATCGCCGCCCTCTCGCCTTGGGATCGGGCCTCCCACCAGGCATTGACCACCGCCCGCTCCATCTGTCGGCGGCTTCCGCCGTGGATGCGACCGTGGTGGTCGTAGAGGGCCAGAACATCGGGGTTTCCTCGACGGAGCTGCAGACTCGCCTCCCGCTCCCAACTGTGAGCGAAGCGGTGGACACGGTCGAGCTCGATCGCCCCGTAGCAGTCGATTAGGTGGCCGAACATGCCTGAGCGCCCCACCGCCGAGAACTGCAGCGGGTCGCCCACGAGGGCCAGGCGCCAGCCCCGGCGTTCGGCGAGTTCGGCGAGTTCGGCCAGGCGGGGCGTCGGGACCATGGCCGCCTCATCAACGACCACCGTGGCTCCGGCGGGAAGGTCGTAGCGGTGGTCGGGCGGGCGCTCCAGGCGGTGCTCGACGAGAAGCTTGTCGAGGGTGTCCGAGGTCAAGCCGGCGTCGTGGGCGAGGACGTCGGCGGCGGCGGCCGATGGCGCCACGCCGAACACCGCCCTTCCCTCGGCGCGCAGCTGCTCGATGGCAGGGCCAAGCGCGGTGGTCTTGCCGGCGCCGGCCGGGCCTACGACCAGCACCAGCTCACGGCTCCCCGCCACCGCGGAGGCCACTTCGCGCTGGGGGCCGGACAGCTCCTCGTCCCCCTCGACGGGGAGGTCGTGGCCGCCTCGGGCCAGTCGCCGCTCGGCCCAGCCCACCAGGCGCTCCTCCTGGGCGAGGATCTCTGGTGTGGTCAGCACCCGCTGTGCCACCGACTCGGTGATGGGACGGCCGTCTCGGCGCAGGGCGACGCCGTCAGGGATGGGCGGCGATAGCTCGACAAGACGTTCGCGCAGGACTCGATCGGCCAGGCCGTCCAGCCACGGCACGAGCGTCTCGGCGGGGACGGCCACCTCGGTGGGGACCGCGGCGGCGAGCTCCCGGACCAGCTCGGCTGGCCGCCATGACGACTGGCGATCAGCCAGCGCCTCAAGCGCCTGGTTGACGATGTGCTCACCGGTGGTGACGTCGAGACCCCTGAAGGCGGGCGTCGGTCCGAATGTGGCCGCTAGTCGCTCGGGGGCGTAGCCGATGGCCCTACCCCGCTCGCCCCACGCCTCGTGAAGTGACTGGGCATCGTCGCCATGGGACTTGGCCGGCCGGCTGTCGGTGACGGCCTCGCGCTGGAGGCGCCAGCGTTCCCGAGGCGTCGGCTCACGCTGGAGCTGCTCGCTGAAGTGCTCGAGCTTCTCCTCGATTCGATCCCGGACTGCTCGGGTTCTAGAGGAGAACTCGACTCGTACATCCTCTGGGACGTCGCGCATCTCGGCAATGCCGTTGGCCGGTTCCTCCCATGCCACGCCAAGGGACCGAGTCAGCTCGGCCCGCAGGCTGGCGTGGTACACGGCTGACAGTGTCCGCTGGTCCAGCTTGATGGTGCGGGCGTCGAGCGCCAGCCAGCGCCCGTCATCGGCTACCACGCGGTTGGCGATGACAACGTGCGTGTGCAGCTGGGGATCGAGGGCCCGGCTGGTGTGCTGGCGAAAGCACGCCGCAGTGATGCCCTGAGCGTCCAGGGTGGCCACCTCACCGTTGATGCGGTAGCGGGTGTGGGCGTGGGCCT
>JAUJLZ010000325.1 GCA_030447125.1 Acidimicrobiales bacterium | reverse complement strand
GGGGCAAGGTCACCCCCGCCACCGTGTCCTACTACAGCGACGAGGTCGCCGCCGGTCTGGAGGACTACTACGCCGGCCGTGGTGAATCTTGCGGCCATTGGATCGGCTCCGGCTCGGCCGCCGCCGGGTTGTCGGGTGAGGTGTCACCTGAGCAACTGGCCCGGCTGTTCGACGCCGTGCACCCCGACACCGGCGAGGCTCTCGGCGCCACGTACAAGGTCAGAGCCGGCGCGGACCGGGTCACCGGTTGGGACCTCACCTGGTCTGCTCCTAAATCACTCTCGGCCCTGTGGGCACTGGGCGGTGGTGAGGCGGGCATGGCCGCAAGGGAGGCCCATGAGGCGGCGGTGGCCGCCGGGCTGGCCTACCTGGAGGAACACGCGGCGTTCTCCCGCCAAGGCAAGGCCGGCATCCGCCAGGTCGACACCGAGGGACTCTTGGCCGCGGCCTTCGTGCACCGCACGTCGAGAGCCGGCGATCCCCAGCTGCATACCCACGTCCTGGTCTCCGGACGGGTCCGCTGCGAGGACGGCGTATGGAGGGCGCTCGACTCCCGGGCCCTGCACCGAGAGCTCAAGGCCGCCGGCATGACTTACCAGGCTGCGCTTCGGGCCGAGACGACCGCCCGCCTGGGCGTGGCGTGGGGGCCGGTGGATGGCAACGGCCAGGCCGACATCGAGGGTGTTCCCGAGGAGCTCCTGTCCCGCTACTCCAAGCGCCGGGTGGCCCTGGAGGCCGACGCCAAGGCGCGCATCGCCGAGTCCGAGCAAATCCTCGGGCGCAGACTCAGCCCCGAGGAGCGCCGGCGCAGCTACGAACGAGCGACGCTCGAGACCCGACAAGCCAAGGCCCATCCCGACGCCGGCGACGAGGGCCTGCACGATCGCTGGCTCGCCGACGCCACCGGTGCCGGCTTGGGCCCGGAGGAATGGCTTGGCCAGGTGCTCGATCGCCGGAGGCCGAGCCCACACCTGGACATGGAGACGGTGGTGGCCGAGTCACTGGCCGAGCTGGCCCGGACGTCGTCCACCTGGGGCCGGGGCCACGTGGTCCAGCAGGTGGCCCGCCGGGCCCCGGTCGACCTGGCCGGTGCCGAGGAGGTCCGGCAATGGGTGGAGCATGGCGCCGACTTGGTGGTCTGCCATCCCAGCGTGGTGCGACTGGTCGCACCGTGTCCGGAGCCGCCGGTGGACCTGCGCCGCCGGGACGGGCGCTCGGTCTTCGAGGCCCACGGCGCGCCCCGCTTCTCGACGTTGGCCACACTGGCCACCGAGCAGGCGGTGCTCGACGCGGCCGTGGCCGGGCGGGACGCCAATTGCTGCGTGGCCGATGCGGCAGCTACCGAGGGAGCCGTGGCCTCCTCCGGGCTGGGGCCGGACCAGGCCCAGGCGGTGCGCCGGCTGACGCTTTCCGGCGAGGCGCTGGCCTGCATGGTCGGTCCCGCCGGGGCGGGCAAGTCCCGGGCCATGGGGGCGGCCGCCGACGCCTGGAGACAAAGCGGCATGGCCGTGCGGGGACTGGCCGTGTCGGCCTCCGCCGCCGAGGTGCTGCAGTCCGAGGCCGGAATCGCCTCTGAGACCATCGCAAAGTTCCTCTACGAACACGACCGCCCGAATGCTCCGGGAGAGCCCTGGCGCCTCAGCCAGGGCGACGTGGTGGTCATCGATGAGGCGGCCATTGTGCCCAGTGCCGAGCTGGCCCGGGTGGTGACCCTGGCCGCCGACGCCCAGGCCAAGGTGGTGCTGGTGGGCGACCACCGCCAGCTGGGAGCGGTGGAGGCCGGTGGGCTGTTCCGGCTTCTGGCGGCGGAGACCAACGCCGTCGGTCTCACCGGCGTACGTCGCTTCTCCGCCGAATGGGAGCGGGAGGCCAGCCTGCGCCTGCGCGACGGTGACTCGTCGGTGGTCGAGGAGTACCTCAGCCGGGGCCGGGTGGTGGGCGGCCAGTGCCACGTCATGGTGGAGGAGGCCTTCCTGCGTTGGGAACTGGCTCGAGCCCGGGGGGATTCGGTGGTGGTGTGCGCCGCCGACCACGCCACCGTGGATGAGCTGGCGGCCCGGGCCCGAGCGGCCCGGGTGGCCGCCGGAGAGGTCGAGGCCGGCGGTGTCCTCGCCGGGATGCACACCGTGGGCGTGGGAGACGAGATCGTCACCTGCCGCAACGACCGGCGACTGGTCACCTCCGGAGGCGCCTGGGTGCGCAACGGCGATCGCTGGCGGGTGCTGTCCCGCCAGTCCGACGACTCCCTCCTGGTGGAGGACCTCTCGGGCCGGGGCCAAGTCGTGCTCTCAGGCGACTACGTCGGCGACGACGTCGCCCTGGCCTACGCCGTGACCATCCACAAGGCCCAGGGACTCACCGTGGATGAGGCCATCCTGGTGGTCGACGAGCGGACCACCGCCGAGGGGCTCTACGTGGGCATGACCCGGGGCCGGGACTCCAACGTGGCCCTGGCCGTCTGCGAGGAGGACGGCATCGACCACCGGCCACCAGGTCCGGCGCCATCAGCGTCGGAGATGCTGGTTGGCGCACTGGGCCGCAGTGCCGCCGAGGTGGCCGCCCTGGAGTCGCTACGGGAGACCTTGTCCCGCTCGGAGTCG
>JAUJLZ010000058.1:7282-9584 GCA_030447125.1 Acidimicrobiales bacterium | reverse complement strand
CCATCAGGTAGTCGCTCAGCTGACGGTTGTCCTGCCACACGACGTCGACCCGCCCATTGGGTGCCACGTCGAGCTCGGGGTAGAAGCTCGTGTAGCCGGCGCTGGGGTCGTCGTCGTTGATGGCCACCGGCTCGGTCCAACTCACGCCCCCGTCGGTGGAGCGCCGAACCACGATGTCGGTCCTGCCGGCCTTGGGGGCGTCGCCCGGCGTCGCTGCGTAGGCCAGGACGAAGGTGCCGTCGGGGCCGCCTTCGGGGGTCCAGCCCATGCCCGTCTGGGAGCCTGCGGCGGTGTAGACCGGCGTGCTCAGCTCCGAGACCGTCCACTTGCGCCCCTGGTCGGTGGAGCGGGCCACCAACATGGGGTCGGCCTCACCGAAGATGCCGTCGTAGACCTCTTCCGGCGGCTCGTTGTCGGCCGGTGGCCCGCCGTCGCCCACGGCCAGGACCACTCCGTCGTGGGCCGCCACGAACGGGCGGGTGAAGGCGGTCTGGAAGTGCAGCGGGTAGGGCTGCCCGGCGACGCTCATGGTCAGACTCGAGTAGGCGTTGAGATTGACCGGCTCTCCGAAGGAATCCCCGCCATCGGTCGAGGCCGCAACCATGACATGCCGTTGGTCCTCGAGCGGGTCACCATCGGATGCCGAGAAACGCCAGTCCCGGCTGAAGCCCACGTAGATCGCGTCCTGGTCCCCTGAGGTGTCCACGGCCAGCCCGGTGACGCCGGTGTTCCGCGGCTTGGGGTCGGGTTGGGCTCGGGCATCGGCCACTATCGTCATATCCCACGTCTCGCCCAGGTCGGTCGTTCGGTACAACGCGATGCTGGTCACCCCCGCGCCACCGCCCTCGCCCTCGCCGTAGGCCTCCGATGCGTAGTACAGCGTGCCGTCACTTCCCCATTCGACCCGAGGCTGACTCACACCCGAGCTGTTGTTGGTGCAGCTGGGGTAATCCGGCGATGCTGGGCGCTCGGCCGAGAAGTTCCAGGTGAGCCCCGCGTCGGTGGACACCAGCAGGTGGCACAGGCGAGTGCGCAGGTCGGCCGTGGCCGCCACCACGACGCGGGGGTTGTCCGGGTCGGCCGCCATGGACGTGGGGCCGGTGTAGCCCCGGGTGGGGGCGGCGTCGTCTTCGGTCATGTGGATGCCGTCGGTCAGGCGCTCGACGCTGACCTCCTGGGGCGCGAAGGTGGCCTTGGGGTAGGCCGTGGCCTCCTGGGCGACCGCCGCTGCGGAGGACGCGGCCACCATTCCGGCGAGTGCGGCGCCGAACGCAGCGCGACGAAGAACAGAACTCACGGACCCTCCTTCAAGGGATCGGAAACTGCGGCCAGCGAGGCCCAGGACGAGAGATCAGGAACGAAAGATCAGGAACGGTCGGCTACGACGACTTGGCCGCCTCGGCCTGGCCCCGTGCGGGCCGGCGGGCGGCGATCATGGAAGCCCCGGCAGCCAGCAAGAGGCCGACGGCGGCCACCCCGAGGCCGATGAGCACGAAGCTGGCGGCGCTCGGGCCGTCGCTCACGCTGAGCGCGCTGGCCCGTTGCGCCGGCACGGGCTCAGCCGGTGGCGACGAATCCACGTAGATGGCGGCCCGGGCGGGGATGCCCACGTTCATGTCGTAGTGGTCCTGGGTGGCGATGAGGATGTGCTGGCCGGGAGAGGCGTCAGCGGGGATGGTCACCGGCACGGTGAACTGACTCGTCATGGTGGAGGGCATCGGGGACGGGACCGTGGCCAGCACCGGGCCGTCCAGCGAGTCGAGGTGGATGTTCACCGGCTCGCCCCGGGCGAAGTCAGCGCCGTAGACCTCCACCGTCCCGCCGGGCTCGACGGTGCCCGGGCCGACGGTGCGAAAGGCGACCACGGTGACACAGGCAAAGGCCAGCCCCGCCGGTATGAGGACGGCCACTGCGGTCGCCACCATGCCGAGCAGCCACTTTCGAGACGAGAACCCCACTGCGGTCCACCCTTCTTTTGGTCGTCTTCGCCGTCTTGGCACCGCTGTCCGGCGGTGAATGTGCACATAGTAGCGAGTACGAACCATGTGTGCGGACGATCGATAGCAGAGACATCTGGAGGGTTGGCGTCCGACGAACGCTGATCGGCGGGCCTATTCACCGTCCGCCCAACGTCACAGGTCGGGGAAGCCAACAAGGGTGAATGAGAGTTCGATGACGGATCCGGAAGGTCTCACCACCATCTCTCGGCGCCAACGGCGTCAAGGGCAAGGGCAAGGCCAAGGCCGGGCCTCGTCCATGCGCCGTCCCGGGCGCGGTCAGTTCGTGGCCAAGCCCCGTCCTC
>JAUJLZ010000058.1:0-7182 GCA_030447125.1 Acidimicrobiales bacterium | reverse complement strand
GCCTCGTCCATGCGCCGTCCCGGGCGCGGTCAGTTCGTGGCCAAGCCCCGTCCTCTAGCCTGGCGCCGATGGTCCGGCGCACCAAGATCATGGCCACCATCGGCCCCGCGTGCGACTCGCCGAGTGCCATCGCGGGCCTGGTCGATGCCGGCATGGACGTCGCCCGCCTCGGGTTCGCCCACGGCTCCCTGACGTCCCACCTCGAGAACCTCCGCCGGATTCGAGCCGCAGCCGCCGACAAGGGTCGCCTGGTGGGGGTGCTGGCCGACCTGCCCGGTCCCAAGGTGAGAACCGGACCCTTCCCCATGCCCGGCGGGGCGCTCCTCCTGGTGGGCGAGCGGGTCACCCTGGTCGGCGGCCGAGGCCCGAGCGATGCGACCACGATCAGCGTGGAAGAACCCGGCCTGGTGAGCGATCTGCAACCCGGTGACCACCTCGCGCTCGGGGACGGGGCTGTGGTCCTCGAGGTGGAGGACGCAGGGCCCGACAAGGCCGTCGCCGCAGTGCACAACGGTGGTTGGCTCCAGGGACGGCCAGGTTTGCACGTCCCGGCCGGGCGACTCCGGGCCTCGTCGCCCACCGTCGCCGACCTGGACCTGCTCCGGGAGGTGGTGGCCGCGGGCTTCGACATGGTCGCCATCTCCTTCGTCCGCTCGGCCGACGACATCTCCCGGGCGAGAGCGGCTGCGGGCCCGGGCGGGCCCATGATCGTGGCCAAGATCGAGACCCGGCCGGCCGTGGACCACCTCACCGAGATCATCGACGTGGCCGATGCGGTCATGATCGCCCGAGGCGACCTGGGGGTGGAGTGCCCCATCGAAGAGGTCCCCCACCTGCAGAAGCACATCATCCGGACCTGCGTGGCCTGGGGCCGGCCGGTGATCACCGCCACCCAGATGCTCGAGTCGATGGTGCATGCGCCCACCCCCACGCGCGCCGAGGTCTCCGACATCGCCAACGCCGTGTTCGACGGTACCGACGCCCTCATGCTCTCGGCCGAGACCGCCATCGGTCATGATCCCGCCTCAGCGGTGCGGACCATGGCCCGCATCGCCATCAGAGCCGAAGCCGAGGCCGACTACGTCCAGTGGGGAGGCCGCCTGGGCAAGCTCCAGCGCCTGCACAAGCTGCCCGGGCTGTTGGCCATCACCGCGGCCACCAGCGCCGGTGCCTGGCAACTGGCACTCAACGTCGAGGCCGACGCCATCCTGTGTTGCACCCGCACGGGTGCGAGCGCCCGGGCCATCGCCCGCTTCCGTCCGACTGCTCCGCTGATCGGGCTCAGTCCGAGCGAGGCCACCGCACGTCAGCTCACCCTCACCTGGGGCCTGTTGCCGGTGACCGTCCCCGAACAGGCCACCACCGACGACATCGTCTGGTTCGCGGTGGAGCGGGCCTGCGCCATGGGCCTGGTCGACCACGGCGACACCGTGGTGGTCATGGCCGGCAACCCGGTCGACCCCGATCCCGTCACCGACGACCTCCGGGTGGTCCGGGTGCGCTGAGCGTGGCGTTCAGCTCACCAGATCGCGACCCACCCGGCCGGTGTGCAGGAACACCTTGCGCCGTGCCCGTTCGCCCAGGCGGAAGCGCCGCCACGCCCACACCAAGGCGGCCAGGCCGATGAGCTCCAAGGCCACGTTGGTCCGCCCCCTGGCCACGCTGGGAAGGACCTGGGCGCCGAGATCGGTGCCCAGCACCGGCCACCAGAACACCTCGGCGGCAGCCCAGACACCGTCGAGGATCAGGTGGAGGAAGGTCCCGATGGGCAGCGCCAGCAGCTGGCGCCGACGCAACCGGCGCCCTCTCGTCGCCACCATCACCGCGGTCAGGAGCCCGACGCTGGCCACCAGGGTGTGGGCCGGCCAGGGGCCGGTGACGCCCAAGAGGTCCAAGAGCCCGTCGACGACATCGGGAAGCAAGGCCCCGGCAACGACCAGGCGGTGATCGAGTGCGGGATCTCGGAACACCACCCACACCGCCACCAGCGCCATGCCGGCGAACCAGAAGATCAAGGGACGAGGATCCGGCCGCACTCCTCGTGGCGGACGGCAGGTCCGGCGGCGGCCCGGCGGAGGTTGTCGAGCTCCACGGCCGACAGGTGGAGGTGACATCCGGTGCAGCGGCCGCCGTCGACTCGGGCCACCCCCACCCCGTCGAGGCGCCGGCGCAGTCGGTCGTAGGTGGTGAGCAGATCGTCGGGCAACTCCTTGGCGACGCGGTCGCGTGCCTCCTGCTCGGCGGCGATCAGGTGGTCGATCTCCTCTTCGCCGCCGGCCAGGACCGCGGCCAGGCGTTGACCCTCGCTCCGAACGCTCTCCTTCTCCTGACCGAGGCGACGACGTTCGGCATCGACGGGCTCGCGGGCCTCCATCACCTCGAGCACGTCGTCTTCCAGACGTCGCTGGCGCCGCCGCAGCGCGTCCACCTCGGCCGAGAGCGCCTGCAGTTCCCTCGGCGCGACCACAGCCCCCGAGTAGAGCCGCCCCTCGCTCTCCACCACCTTGGCCACCACCAGCGCCGTCTCGTCCTCCAAGCGGCGTTGGGTTCGCTCCAGCTCGTGGGCCCGCCCCTCGTTGTCGGCCAGACGGCGGCCCACCTCGGCCAAGGAGGTGGTCTGAACCCGTAGTGCCTCCCGCTCGGGCAGTGTCGCCCGCCGGTGACGAAGCTGGTCGAGGACCAGATCATGGGCCTGGACGACGAGCAGGGCCTCGAGCGAGGGCGTGCTCACCTGTTCACCGGCGCGTCCCGGGGGACAACCTCAAGGGGACGCTCAACAAGGGAAGGGCGGGTTGTCGGCTGGCCAACCCGGCGGGTTGCAGTTCCCGCCGCCGCCGCCGTCACCGCCGCCGCCGGAACCGCCGCCGTCGTCCGGCGTACCCCCGCCTCCACCGGGGCTTGCGCCTCCACCACCTCCACCGCTGTTGTCGGGCGGAGCCGTGGCCGGCGGCTGGCCGTTCCGATCGCTGCGCGCCGGCGTGGTCGCACGAGGGGTGGCGGTGTCCCGATCAGGGCTTCGTCCGGGCGCCGGGACTCCTGGCTCATCGTCGCCACCCCCGCCTTCTCCTCCTGCTCCTGGCGTGCGGGACCCGTCGGTGGAGTCGCCATCATCGGCCACCGACGCCCTCTCCTCCCGCTCGATGCGGGGCGAACCCGACCTCGACGGGGCAGCCACGTCGCCCCGGTCGCGGGGAGCGGGAGACTCCCCTTCGAGGCGGAGCGACGTCGCCGGTCCAGGAGCCGGCGGTTCGGCAAAGGGCTCCTCGCGTTGGTCGGCCAGGGCGGGGCCCATGTAGGCCTGCCAGATCCGGGCCGGATAGGACCCCCCGGTCACCCGGATGCCGCCCACGTCGGCCATGGCCACGTTCCCGGCAGGAGAGCCCATCCACACGGCGGTCGACAGCTGGGGGACGAAGCCCACGAACCAGGCGTCGCTGTACTCCGACGTGGTTCCCGTCTTCCCCGCCGCCGGGCGCCGATCGGCGAAACGGGCGGCGGTCGCCGTTCCTCTGCTGACCACGCCTTCGAGCACCTCGGTGGTGAGTCGAGCGGTGTCGGCTGAGATGGCCTGGGTGCCTTCGGAGGCGCCCTGCAGGAGCACGTCGCCCTCCTGGTCGATGACCTCCTCGACCAGGTAGGGCTGGTGGTACATCCCATCGGCGGCGAGGGTGGCGTAGGCAGCGGCCATGTCGACGGGCAGGACCTCGTTGGTCCCCAAGGGCATGGAGAGGTCGGGCTCGATGGGGGTGGTGATGCCCATGCGGGCCGCCGTGTCCGCCACCTGTTCCAGGCCGGCGATGATGCCCAGGCGCACGTAGGCGCAGTTCACCGAGCTTCGGGTGGCGTCGGTGAGGCTGAGCACGCCGCCGGACGAGCCCTCGAAGTTCTCCAGCTCGTAGGGATCGGGCGTGCCCCCGGGGTTGGGGAACTCGCAGGGCCCACGTCCGTCGATCGTCGAGGCCGGCGAGATGCCCTGCTCCAGGGCAGTGGCCAGGACGAAGGGCTTGAACGACGAGCCCGGCTGTTGGCCCACGCCCTGGGTGGCGATGTTGTACTGGTCGGTCTCGAAGCCCCGTCCGCCCACCAACGCCCGCACTGCGCCCGTTCCCGGCTCCACGCTGACCACCGAGGCGGTGAACTCTCCACCAGGATCGGGGATGGTGGCGGCCACCGCTTCCTCGGCCAGGGTCTGGAGCCGGGGATCGAGCGTGGTCTTGATCGTCAGCCCGCCGAGGAACAGGGCGTTGTAGCGCTCGGTCTGCGTCTCGCCCAGGCGGGGATCGTCGAGCAGGCGCCGGGTGACCTCCTCGACGAAGTAGTCCTCGGGCTTGGGCAACAGGTCGAGGTTGCCACGTTCGCTCGGCACCGGCACCCGGCGAAGGCGATCAGCGGTGGGGGCACCGATCTGGCCCACGGCCACCAGGCGCTCGAGCACCAGGTCGCGCCGCTCCTTTGCCAGCTCGGGGTAGGCGAAGGGGTCGTAACCGATGGGGTTGCGGATCAGACCGGCGAGGAAGGCGGCCTCGCCCTGGCCCAACTCGTCGGCCCCCATGCCGAAGTACATCTCGGCCGCCGCCTGCACCCCGTAGGTGCCGTTGCCGAAGTACACCGTGTTCAGGTAGCGCTCGAGGATCCCGTCCTTGGTCATCTGGTCCTCGAGGCGGATGGCCAACACCGCCTCTTCGAGCTTGCGTTGGAGATCCTGCTTGGGGCTGAGCAGGGCGTTCTTGACCAACTGCTGGGTGATGGTGGAGCCGCCCTGGAGGACATCGCCGGCCGAGACGTTGGTGGCCAGGGCTCGGGCCGTCGCCCGGAGGTTCATGCCGCCGTGTTGGTAGAAGTCCTGGTCCTCGACGGCGAGCACGGTGTCGACCACGACCTGGGGGACCTCCGCCAGGGGCACCGACTTGCGGTTCTGCTCCCGGTGCAACACCGCCACCAGGTTGCCGTCGGCGGCGAGGACCACCGATCGCTGGGGCAGGGGGTTGAGGTCGATCTCGCTGACCGGCGCCGTCTCGCCCGCTTGCAGCACCCCGGCGGCGGCCTTGACGAGGAGTGCGGCGCTCGCCGCGGTCAGGCACCCGACCAGGACGAGGACGCCGAGGAGGCGCGGGGCGCGCCCGTGCCCTCGGCGATGGGACGTGCGGGCCTTTCCATCCATGTCCACGACGGGGGCAACGCTAGCGGGAAGCTCTGACCGGCCACCCTCACAACCCGCGGCGTGAGTCTAGAGTCAGCTCCAAGGATGGGAACGTGACGCGAGCGCTCGGGGCCCTGGTGGCCGTCGTGGTCGGCCTGGCCGTGCTGATCGGGGCGGTGGTCGTGCTGGCCTCGAGGGAGCCGACGCCGGCGGTGGGGGCCAACGTGCTCGTCAACCCGCCCGGCCCGATCACGGCCAACAACTCCCCCACGCTGGTCCGCCATCCCGATCGGCCCGAGCACCTGGTGGTGGCCCATCGCATCGATCGCCCCGGGTTCTCGGCGCTGGTGGAGTGGAGCGCCGACGGGGGTGCCACCTGGCAACCCACCACCCTTCCCCTGCCCCCGGGGACCCCGCCCTGCGCCGCCTCCCCCCAACAGGTGCCCTGTCCCTTCGCCCCCGACGTCGCCTTCGCTCCCGACGGCACCCTCCATGTCCTCTACGTCGAGCTCCAGGGCCAGGGCAACACCCCGGCCCGGTTGTGGCTGGCCAGCTCGGCCGACGGCGGGCGCACCATCGATGCCCCCGTGCAGGTGGCCGGTGAGCTCACCTTCCAACCCCGCCTGGCCGTCGATCCCGAGGGCACCGTCCACATCGTGTGGCTGCAGGCGGCCGAGGTCGCCCTCAACCGCCTGGTGGGCCCGGCGGTGATCGTCGCCTCCCGGTCAATCGACGGCGGGGCCAGCTTCTCGGCGCCCGTGCCCGTGAGCGACCCCGCCCGCGAGCGGGTGGGAGCGCCCAGCCCGGTCATCAGCAGCGACGGTGACCTGGTGGTCCTCTACGAGGACTTCAAAGACGACCGACGCGACTTCGAGGGCTTGGAAGGGCCACCGGCCGAAGGTCCCTTCGCCCTGGTGGTGACCAGGTCCGACGACGGCGGGCAGTCCTTCATCCCGGGGATCGAGCTGGAGTCGGGCATCGTACCCATCAAGCGGTTCCTGGTCTTCCTGCCCGAGCACCCCTCGATCGCCGCCGGCCCCGACGGGGTGCTCTACGCCGCCTGGCACACCGCCGCCAGCGGCGACGACGACGTCTTCTTGCGCCGCTCCGACGATGGGGGCGCCACCTGGGGCACGGCCGTGCGGGTCAACGACAACCCCGACGGCGACGGCACCCACCAGTACCTGCCCCGGGTGTCCGTCGCCCCCGGCGGTCGCGTGGACGTGCTCTTCTACGACCGTCGGCACGACCCCGCGGCGAACGTGATGACCGACGCCTATCTGGCCACCTCGGACGACGGCGGAGCCTCCTTCACCAACCTACGGATCTCCTCCACGGCGTTCGACTCCTCGGTGGGCCCGGTGTTCGACGAGACGTTCGGGGCCGACTTCGGCACCCGAGTCGGCCTGGACAGCACCGAGGAGGGGGCGACGGCCGCCTGGACCGACACCCGTCTGGGCAGCCTCGCCGACGGCCGCCAGGACGTCTTCGCCGCCACCGTCTCCGGCCTGGGCTCACCCAGCTTTCCCTGGTGGATCCTGGTGGTGGCGCTGGCGCTCGCCCTCGGCGCCCTGGCGTGGTTCACTCTTCGTCCATCCCGAGGCCATCAACCTGAGGAGGCTGTGTGAGGAACGCACCGTGAGGGTGGCGTTCGTGGGCAAGGGCGGCGCCGGCAAATCCGCCATCGCCGGCACCTTCGCCCGGCTCCTCGCCCGTCGCGGGCAGCCGGTGCTGGCCATAGACTCCGATCCGCTGCCCGGCCTGGCCTTCTCCCTCGGCCTCGACCGGGACGACGCCCCCCTGCCCGAGGAGGCCATCGAGGATCGGCCCGAGGATGAGGAAGAGGGTCCCCGCTACCGGCTCCGGGCCGGGCTCAGCGCCGTGGACGCCGTCGAGCGCTACGCGGCCACCGCCCCCGACGGCGTGCGCTTCCTGCAGTTCGGCAAGATCCGCACCGACCCTCGGGCACTGTTCCGCTCGCAGTTCGCCTTCCGCCAGATCATCAAGGAGCTGCCCGAGGACCGCTGGCACCTGGTGGGCGA
>JAUJLZ010000057.1 GCA_030447125.1 Acidimicrobiales bacterium | reverse complement strand
CCGACTTGAGGCGACGGGTTGACGAGGCACTCGACGGGTGACGGCTCGATCCGCCGACACGAACAACTGGGATCCGAGGGGTGGGCCGGCATAGCGTTGGCCTTTCCAGTCAAGCTGGCTCGTCACGACATGCTGGGGACCTCCTACAGAACCCAGCACGATGCTGCTCAAGCCGGCCTTGACCGGCGGCTCGTGGGTGCCGTCCCCCATGGCCATGAACAAGCTCCGGAACGGATGACCGTCGACCGCCCCACTGACCTTCACCAGCCCACGCGTGCCGGAGGCTACGGCGCCCTCCAACCGGTATCAACGTCGGCGTCTACCAGGACATGACGATCCGGAACTGGACACCACCACGAAGCTGCTGTCGCTCATGGACGCCCGGGGACGCTCGCGAGGGTTCCCCTTGGTGGCGCTGTCGCCGGGGCCCTCTTTGGGCCAGGCTGTACGCCGTGCATGTGATCGTCGTGGGCGCCGGGGAGGTCGGCTCCTACCTGGCCGAGCGGCTGAGCCGGGGGGGCCACAACGTGGTGGTGATCGATCCCAATCAGCGGCGCTTGGCCGACCTCGCCGAGCGGCTCGACGTGTTGACCCTGGTGGGCAGTGGAACCCAGCGCAGCGCCCTGGAAGAGGCGGGCATCGCTCGTTGCGGCGTGTTCGTGGCCGTCACCAGCACCGACGAGGTCAATCTGGTGGCCTGCTACCTCGCCCGCCAGGCCGGGGCCGATCGCACGATCGCCCGCCTCGAGGAGCGTGAGCTGCGAGAGAGGCGGGCACGGGAGCTCCACGCCGCCATGGGCATCGACCTCGTCATCGATCCGGACGAGGAGACGGCCCACGAGATCTTCGAGCTGTTGGCATACCCGGGGGCCATCGATGTCGCCGAGATGGGCGGCGGGGAAGTGGTGGTGATCGGCGCCCGCCTCACCGAGGGCAGCCCGGTCGTGGGCCAGACGCTGTCGGAGATCGCCAGGCGCTACGAGCCGGAGTGGGACTTCCTGTTCGGCATCATCACCCGCCAGCGCCAGACCATCATTCCCCGAGGCGACCACCGCCTCGAGGTCAACGATCTCGTGCGGGTCCTCACCAAGAAGCGGTCCGGGCGTGCGTTGACCGAGGTCCTCGGCATCGAGCGCCGACCGCTCAAGCGCGTCATGCTGCTGGGCGGGGGACGAACCGCCGAGCTTCTGGCCAGCCAGTTGGTGCAGTCGGGCGCCGATGTGACGATCATCGAGCGCGATCCCGAGCGGTCCCGCGAGCTGGCTGAGCGAGTGGCCAAGGCCCTGGTGATCGAGGGCGAGATCACCGACGCCGATCTGCTGGCCGACGTCGGCGTCGGCCGGGCCGACGTGGTCGCCGCGCTCACCGGTGAGGACGACGCCAACATCCTGGCCTGTCTGTTCGCCAAGCTGGAGGGTGCCGGCGAGACCATCGCCGTCGTGCACCGGCTCTCGCTGCTGCGCCTGCTCGGCGAGGCAGGCATCGATGTGGCCCTCTCGCCCCGCACGGCCAGCGCCAACGGCGTCTTGCGCTTCGTGCGCGGCGGCGTGACGCAGGTGGCCACCTACCTGGAGGGTGACGTCGAGGTGCTCGAGCTCAGCGTGGCCGAGGGCAGCCTCGCCGACGGCGCCGTGGTGGCCAAGCTCCGGCTTCCGAAGGACGTGCTGCTGGGCGCCGTCGTGCGCAACGGGAAGGCGTCGATCGCCCGGGGGCAGAGTCAGCTGCGACACGGCGACCGAGTGGTGGTGTTCGCCATGCCCCAAGCGGTCGACGAGGTCCGCCGGGTGTTCGGGTAGGCCCGGCCGGGTGCGCCGGGCGACTACCACCACGGCATCGGACGGCCCGGCGGCGCTGCAGCCGGCGGACCGCCGGGTCGCGTCCACGACCGGCTACGTCACGGCCCGGACCCTGGTGGCCTGTGGGGCGGGCCTGGCGGCGGCGTCCGTCCTCGCCCTGCTCGACGACGGGCGGGCTCTGGTTCCTCTGGCAACGGCGGCGGCGCTGTGCCTGGTCCCCGGCGGGCTCCTGTGGCGGCGGTGCGCGGTGCCGATGAGCCTCCGTACGGCGTCGGTGCATGCTGCCGTGCTCACCGGCTGGATGGTGCTGATAGGCGTCGGTGCCGGGACCTACCTGGCGTGCGGAACCTTCGACACCGTGCCCCGTGCCGTGGTCGAGTCGGCGACCGGCTTCACGACCACCGCCCTCTCGGTGCTCGGCGACATCGAGGGACAGCCCCGCGGGGTACTGCTTTGGCGGGCCTACACACAGTGGCTCGGGGGTCTGGCCGCCGTGCTGGTGGTGGTGGCGGTGCTCCCGTCCCTCGGTGTGGGCGGGCTCGAGGAGTCGGGGGTTGGCTCCGACCGGCGCCGTCTGGCGCTGCGCTCACCGCGCATCGCCACGGCCGTCCGCCGCCTCGTCTCGGGCTACCTGGTGCTCTCAGGCGCCGGCGTCGTGCTGTTCCTCCTGGCCGGCATGGGTCCCTTCGACGCCGTCACGTACGCCATGACCACCATCTCGACCGGTGGCTTCGGCAACCACGACGGCTCCATCAACTTCTTCGACTCGGCCCGGGTCGAGTGGGTCACGGCCGGCGGCATGGTGCTGGGAGGCACCAGCCTGGCGCTGATGCTGGCGGCGGTACGGGGCCGCATGGCACCTCTCGTCCGGTCGTTCGAGCTGCGTGCCTACGGCGCCACCATCGTGGTGGCCGCCAACCTGCTGGTGTGGTGGACGGCCCCCTCGGGGGGACCGACCCACGAGAGCGTTCGCCACGCCGTGTTCGCCGCCGCCTCGGCGGTCTCGACCACGGGGCACACCGTGGGTGGCTGGGCCGGCTGGTCATCATCCGCCCAGGTGCTCCTGGTACTGCTGGCGGGGATCGGCGCCATGTCGGGGGCGGCCGGTGGGGGCTTCCGGGTGGTGCGCTCCATGGTCCTGCTGGGCTTCGTGCGTCGCGAGATCATGCGCCAGTTGCACCCCCGCTCGGTCGTGGCCGTGAAGGTGGGTCGAACCACGGTGGACGAGGGCTTGCTGGCCCACATGGTCGGCTACCAGGTGGCATGGCTGCTGCTCGCCGGCACCGGAGCGCTGGCGCTCGCCGTCTTCGGCGTCGACCTTCCCGGGGCGATGTCCGGAGCGGTGAGCGCCCTCGCCACCTTCGGCCCCGGGCTCGGTGATCTGGCTCCCGGCGCCGGCGAGCTGCCTCGTGCCGGCGAGCTCCCCGGTGCCGCGCTGCTGGCCTTCGCCGCCCTGGCCCTGGCTGGACGGCTGGAGATCTCGCCGGTCCTGGTGGGGGTGGTGACGATCGTGACTGGGCGGGCACGCGAGTCGAGGCGGGCCCGGGTGTCCAGGCGATGAGGGCCGTTGCCACCCGGTGCCGGGTGTCGCGGGTCCAGACGCTCCAAGACCGCGACCCCCGCCCCGTCAGTGCGGTGGCCAACGTGGTGGGCTTTGCCCTCCTGTGCACGGCGGCCGGTCTTGCCGTGTCCTGCGCCGTCGAGGTGCTGGCCGGCGACGACGCCGTTGCACCGCTGGCGGTGCCGGCCCTGCTGAGTGGAGCCCTCGGTACGGGGCTGTGGAAGGGGACTCGTGCCCCCGACCGGGTCTCGGCCCCCTCGGCCTTCGCCGCCGTCGGTTGGACCTGGATCGCCATCTCGGCGATCGGGGCCCTGCCGTTCTGGTGGTCCGGAATGTTGCCCGCACTCGACGACGCCGTGTTCGAGTCGGTCTCGGGCTTCACCGGCACTGGCGCCACGGTGCTCAGTCCCATCGAGGGCAACGGTGCCGGCCTCCTGCTCTGGCGCCAGGCCACCCAGTGGTATGGCGGCATGGGCGTGATCGTGCTGGCGGTGGCGGTCCTGCCCCTGCTCGGCGTGGGCGGCTTCGAGCTGCTGCGGGCCGAGAGCCCGGGCCCCACCTCGGACCGCCTGGCGCCCCGGGTGCGGGATACCGCCCGCCGGCTCTGGCTGGTCTACGTCGGCCTCACCGTGGTCATCGTGGGTGGCCTGCTCGTGAGCGGACTCTCCCCCTACGACGCCCTGGCCCACGCCATGACCACCGTGTCCACCGGGGGCTTCTCCACCTACGACGCCTCGATCGCCGCCTTCGATTCCGTCGCCGTCGAGGCGGTGCTCATCGTCTCCATGTTCGCCGGTGCGGTCAGCTTCGCCCTCTGGTGGCAGGTGCTGCGGGGGGTGGGGCGACGGGCGGTGGCCCAATCGTCAGAGCTGGCCACCTTCGTGGCCGTCATCCTGGTGGCAACCACCTTGGTCACCGTGGTGCTGGCCGCCGGCGACACCGGCGTGGCGCTGTTCAGCGCTCTGCGCAGCGCGGCCTTCACCGTCGTCTCCACCATGTCGACCACCGGGTACGCCACGGTCGACTTCGCCCTGTGGCCGGCCGCCGGCCAACTGGTCCTGCTGGCGTTGATGGTGACCGGGGGCATGGCTGGGTCGACGTCGGGCGCCATGAAGCTGGTCCGCGTCCAGGTCATGGTGGCTCATGCCCGGCGGGAGCTGCGGCGCCTGCTCCACCCCAGGGCCGTCCTTCCGGTGAAGCTCGGTGGCCACGTGGTTCCCGACCCCATCGTGAGCCGCATCGTCGGGTTCTTCGTTCTGTACGTGGTGCTGGCCATCGTGGGCACGGTGGTGCTCGCTGCGCTGGGCGCCGACCTGGTGACGGGGGCCAGCGCCATCACCTCGGCCATCGGGGCGTACGGCCCCGGACTCGGCGACGTGGGCCCGACGACCACGTATCTGAATCTCGATCGCCCGTCGCGGGCGGTGCTGGTCGTCTACATGCTCCTCGGACGCCTCGAGTTGTTCACGCTCCTGCTCATGTTCGTGGCGCCGGTCGAGTCGCTGCGGTACCGGCTTCACGTCCGCCGTCGGCGTCCTTCGGCCCACGCACAGCCGCGATGAGTTCGGGCTGTGCCATCGTCAACACTGCATGCCAATCGTCATTAGTGGTTCATCAGCCTCGACGGTGTGGTGCAGGCCCCCGGTGGCACCGACGAGGACACGGACGGGGGCTTCCGGCACGGCGGGTGGTCCATGCCCTTCTTCGACCCGGAGGTCATGGGATCGATGACCGACGAGATGGCGCAGCCAACCGACGCACTCCTCTATGGCCGCCGTACGTGGCAGGTCATGGCCGGGGCGTGGCTCGGGCGGGCCGGTGACCCCTTCGCAGACTGGATCGACGCGGTCGAAAAGCATGTCGTGTCCGACACGCTGTCCGAGGCCGACCTCACGTGGGCGCCGACCTCGCTGATCCGTGGTGCCGACCTGGTTGGCGCCGTGACGGCGCTGCGGGACCGACCCGGGGACGACGTGAACGTCATGGGCAGCGCTCAGCTCGCGCGGTCATTGCTCAAGGCGGACCTGGTCGACGAGCTCAACCTGATGATCGAGCCCATCGTGCTCGGCGGCGGCAAGGGGATCTTCCCGACCGACGGTGAGGTACGTCGCTTCCCGCTCGTGTCCGCCACCACGGCGGCAACGGGCGTGCAGGTCTGTCGGTACCAGCGGGCGGGCTAGAGGGTGCGCCTCCGCCGGTTTGCCTTCGTCGGCCTCTTCGACGGGCGTAGGGACGGCGGCGGAAGCGGAGTCACTCTCAGCAGGCTGTGACGCAGCGCCTCCAAAGCCTGATGTCTGGGAGTCCGAGGAGGTTTTCCATCGATTCGGCGACGTGATTGGTCCTGTCCTACAACAGGTCGGCTTCCCCGGCGAACCCCGGCTCTTTCCGGTGCATCACCTGGTGAGGTAGGGGAGCCAGGCGGTCGGGCGCTAGGCGATCATGGGCGGAATGATCCGCCGATGCGAGGCGAGGTCGGAAGGGGAATCGCTCAGCTGGACCAAGGAGTCCGAGGCCGCTCCTGGGGAACACCGTCGATGATGAGGTCGACTGCCTCGTTGAAGAAGCAGACGAGTCCGGTGATGCGCGGGCACTCCGGAACCGGCTCTCGGTAGGTCCAGGCCACGTCGGGGTGGAGGACGTCGCCGATCCGCACGGACCAGTAGCTCGCCGTCCCCTTGTACGGACAGCGGCTGACCGTGGTCGATGACACGAGCACGTCTTGGCGGACGTCCTCGAGAGGGAGATACCACCTCGTGGGGAGGGTCGTCTCGAACAGAGCGTGGGGTCGGTGCGACTCCGCGACCAGCTCGCCGTCGAGCTCGACCCGCACATGGCGCTCGCTGGGCACGACGTCGACCCGCTTGGAGGGGTCACGAGCGTGGACGTGGACCTCGAGGGCCTCCTCCAACCACGAGAGCCCGGCGTCCCACGTGAAGGTCCAGTACCCGTCGAGGGCCTGCAGCGGTGCTGGCGGGTCGTGAAACAGTTGGGCCGACCGAGGCACCAGGACGTCACCGACCGAGACGTCGTAGTCGCTCACGAATTCGTGGGCGCCCGACGTGCGGGAGGGCCGAAGGAGATCCGTGCGGACGTCGTCGGCGGGCAGGCAATAGGTGGGGAGCATCCCGGGGCCGTACCAGACCAGGAGCAGGGCTCGCCGGCTGTTGGCCACGTCGGTCTCGCCGGCACGCACACGTACCCACCGAGGGCTCGGCTCGACCCGCGGCGGTGCGACATCGATCGTCCACGTCGCCAGGTCGGACACGCCCACGAAGCGTACCCACGTCAGCTGCGTGGTCGAGCTGTGTCCGGCAGCAAGAGGCGACACCAGGTGTCGCCCAGTCAGCGCTCGTGCGCTCGGGTGGCCATCCCCGCTCGACGGTGAGCAGCACGTAGAGCTCGAGTTGTTCGTCGCCCAGATGACGTCCCCGGCCAGGGCCAGGCCACCTGAGCCAAGGGATCGTTGTTCGAACGGCTGGCCTCGGGCGAGGACACCGGGGGAAGCGTTCGACCTGTCGCTGGTCACCCAGCCCCCGGGCATCGCCACACCACTGCACGTCCACACTCACGAGGCGGAAGCCTTCTACCGTCCTCGAGGGGTCGATGGTCTACCGAGCCGGCGACGACCTTCGCCATCTGGCCGCGGGATCGTTCATGTACCTCCCCCAGGGCGTCCCCCGCGCGTTCCGCAATCACCGGGACCACCCCAGTGCGCTTCCTCGGCTTCATCGCTCCCGCCGGCCTCATGGGCCTGTACGACGACGTGGGAATGCGAGCGCCCAACGCCGGTTGCCCGGCGCAGATGGCCGGTCGATCGAGGAGGAGATTCCCCGCTGGAACGAGATCGGCCCTCGGTACGGGCTCCAGGTCGTCGCAGCGGCCTCGCCTCGGGAATGCTCCTCCAGCGGGCGGTACCCCTGACATGCCCGGTCGACCGGCCAGTGCGCTCGTCGGTGGTGCTCTCCTCGTCGCCGGGCTGGGGTTGGACCTGGCCGGTGTCGCCACCGTCGTCGCGAACCGCACCACCATCGTCCCCCACCGGCCGGTGGCCAAGCTGATCACCCACGGGATCTACCGGTTCTCCCGCAACCCCATGTACAAGGGGCTGGCCATCGTGGTGGCGGGTGATGCCCTCGTGGCCGGTACCTGGTGGCCCGTGGTCCTGCTGCCCCTGGTCCTACTGGCCGTGCGCCGGCTGGTCACCCAGCCCGAGGAGACCTACCTGGCCGAGCGCTATGGCCCCATCTACGCCGACTACCGGCGTAGCGTGCGTCAGTGGCTCTGAGCAGGCGGCCGGACTGGGTCTCGCCTGAGCTGTTCCCCTACGAGAGTCGTTTCCTCGACGTGGAAGGCTGCCGGCTCCACTACATCGACGAGGGCCGAGGTCCGGTCCTGCTCCTGCTGCACGGCAACCCCACCTGGTCGTTCCTCTACCGACACCTCGTGGGCCGGCTGCGTCATCGGTTCCGCTGTGTCGCTCTCGACTACCCCGGCTTCGGGCTGTCGAGCAGCCGGACCGGCTACGGCTTCACCCCGGCCGAGCACGCTGCGGTGCTGGAGCGATTCGTGGCCGAGCTCGGGCTGGACTCCTTCACCCCCGTGGTGCACGACTGGGGTGGGCCGATCGGCCTGGCGGTGGCCGGCCGCCACCCCGAGCGGGTCCGGGCCCTGGTCATCACCAACACCTTCGCCTGGCCGGTCGACGGTGACCGGCACTTCGAACTCTTCTCCCGGCTCATGGGTGGGGCTGTAGGGCGCCTCGCCATCCGTCGGGCCAATGCCTTCGTCAACGTCATGGTCCCGGCAGGCACACGCCGGCGGCTGTCCCGCGCCGAGATGGCCCACTACCGGGCCCCCTTCCCGACTCCCGATGCCCGGATGCCGACGTACGTGTTCCCGAGGGAGATCCTGGCCGGCCGTGAGTTCCTGGCCGAGGTGGAGACCGGTCTCCCCGGGCTTGCCCATCTCCCGACGCTCCTCGCCTGGGGCGGGAAGGACCTTGCCTTCCGTGCCACCGAGCGGCGTCGGTTCGAGGCGGTGTTCCCCCGCCACCACAGCGTCGTGTTCGAGCAGGCCCGTCACTACGTCCACGAGGATGTCCCCGACGAGCTGGCGGCTGCGATCGAGGGATGGTGGGGCGACGACGTCCCTTGAGCCGCGGTAGGCGGTCGGTGCCAGGAGGGGTCTACCTCCGCAGCAAAAGGTTCAGGATCACCGTGGCGACGAGCGACACCAGCAGGCACGTTGCGATGGGCAGATAGACCCGGAAGTGGTCGGTCCCGAAGCTCAGGTCCCCGGGTAGGCGGCCCAGGCCCAGCCGCCCGGCGGCCAGGATGGCCACGCCCACCACAACAAGGGCGAGGCCGCCACCCACGAGCAACCGGCCGATGTCGCTCAGGTTCATGCTCCTCCTCCTGTGTGCGCGCACTGACGAAGCCAACCGGTCACAAACCTTCCTGCGGTGAGGAACATTCCCCCTCGCCGTAGCCTTTACGTCATGGCGGACGCAGTCGGCCTGGCCTGGCAGGGGTCCCTGCTCGCCATCGGCGCGGCGTCGGTCGACCGCACCTTCGCCCATCTGCAGCGCCATGAGCTGGTCGGCGCCGCCTGGGTGGAGTATGTGCCCGGCTGGCTGGCCGGGGCCGACGAGGTCTTCGCCCAGCTCCTCACCACCGTGCCGTGGGCCCAGCACGAACGCCACATGTACTCCGGCAAGGTGGTCGAGCCTCGCTGCGCGCCTCGTGGAGGCTGGGAGGCGATGCGGAGGAGATCCCTTCGGTGGTGGAGGAGATGGGCGTAGTGCTGCGCCAGCGCTACGACCGGCCGTTCGACACCGTCGGTCTCAACCTCTACCGCCACGGTGGCGACAGCGTCGCCTGGCACGGGGACCGCATCCCGGCCGAGGTCGTCGATCCGGTGGTGGCCCTCGTCTCGGTGGGCGAGCCCCGCCGCCTCCTGCTGCGGCCGCGAGGCGGTGGCCGGAGCCGGTCCTACGTCTTCGGGGGTGGCGACCTCCTGGTCATGGGGGGCACCTGCCAGCGGACCTGGGAGCACACCATTCCCAAGGTGGCCCGGGCCGGGCCCCGCATCAGCCTGGCCTTCCGCCACGGCGTCTAGGAGAGCTGGGCTACGAGACGACCTGGTCCTCGATCGAGGTACACTTGGTGGAATCAACTACTCACCAAGTGGGGGTACGTATGCGATCAGAGACGTTCCGAGTATCGACCTCGGGACAGATGAGCCT
>JAUJLZ010000324.1 GCA_030447125.1 Acidimicrobiales bacterium | reverse complement strand
ACGTCATGCAGTGAGCAGCAGGTCACGCCCGCCGTCGTTGCCGCGCCGTCGCAGTTTGAGGAGCGCCTTGGCTTCGATCGTGCGTATGCCCTCCCGGGAGAGGTCGAAGTACTGCGAGACCTCCTCCAGGGTCCGGGGTCGGCCCCGGTCGAGCCCGTAGCGCAGGAGCAGGATCTCGCGCTCACGGCAGTCGAGGCTCGAGAGGAGCTCGTTCACCTGCGCCGGGAGCATGGAGGCGAAGACCTGCTCGTCAGGGGCCTGGGTGGAGACGTCCGCGACGAGCTCTCCGAGCTCACCGTCGCCGTCGCCCACCGACTCCGACAACGAGGATGGCTCGTGCAAGAAGGGGAGCAGCTCTTCTACCTTGCCCACGGACAACCCGAGGGCAGCGGCCAGCTCGTCGGGATCCGGCGTCCGCCCGTGGCCGGCCTCGAACCTGGCCCGCTCCATGCGCATGGCCAGGAGCTGCTCGCTGGCGTGCACGGGCAGGCGGATGGTGCGCCCGGTGTTGGCGATGCCTCGGCCCAGGGCCTGGCGGATCCACCAGGTGGCGTAGGTGGAGAACTTGAACCCCTTGCTGGGATCGAACTTCTCCACCGCGTGGATGAGCCCGAGGTTGCCCTCCTGGATCAAGTCGAGCAACGCCACCCCCGAGCTGGCGTAGCGCTTGGCCAGGGAGACCACGAGGCGGAGGTTGGACTCGACGAAGGTCTGGGCTGCCTCGGTTCCTGCCTGGACGCTCGCCTCCAGGGCGAGCCGGCGGTCGGGGTCGAGGGCAGCGCCGCAGGCCAGCTCCTCGCTTGCGGCCGCGCCAGCTTGGATGGCCTGTCCGAGACGGACCTCGTCCTCCTTGGTCAACAACGGATGCCTACCGATGTCGTTCAGGTAGAGCTGAACGAGATCCTCCTCCTCGCCCGTTGCTTCCCGGTTGACCACGGCTCTTCCCCTCCGCCATCGATGCCTTCTGAGTTCAACCTCGCACGGGCCCCAGACATTTCCTCAACCTCTCTGGTGGAGATCTGGCTCAGGTCGGGGCTTGGATCTGCCGAAGAAATTTGCATGACCCAACTGATGGAACCCCGACTCGAGGACCGTCCCGCCACCCGGGTGCGGTCCACCCCCCAGCCCGATCGCCAGCCCCGCGCTGCGGTCCCCCTGTGGCGACGTCTCGTGCCCGCCCTCGCCATCTCCGTGATGGTCATGGCTGCGGTGTACGCCACCGTGCCCTTCACCTTTGCCGACGCCGTGCGCTGCAACCAGCACGGCCTCTCCGGAGCCACCGCTGCCCCCGGTACCCCTGCCGGAACCATCATCGGCGACATGAACCTGCGCTGCGCCGAGACCGGCAACAGCCGCATCGCCATCGCCGCCTCGGTGGCCGCCCTGGCCGCGGCCCTCGGCCTCGGTGCTGCCTTCGCCCCTACCACGGCCGAGGTCAACGCCCGTCGTCCCATCGACAGCGGAGCCGACACCCCGTCAGTTGGCGGTACCGGAGTCGCCCCTTCTGGCGCTGCCCGCTAGGCATCCTGGCGCCGCCCAGCCCGCCTACCACCGTCCCGCCCCTCCGACGGGGCGGTGGTACGCGCTAGGGTCCGCCGGGATGAGCCTTGGACAACCGCAGTTGGTGCCCGACCGCAACCTGGCCCTCGAGCTGGTGCGGGTCACCGAGGCGGCGGCCCTGGCCGCCTCCCGCTTCATGGGACGGGGCGACAAGCTAGCCGCCGACGGTGCCGCCGTGGACGCCATGCGGGCCGTGCTCGGCTCCGTGGCCATGGACGGCATCGTGGTCATCGGTGAGGGCGAGAAGGACGAAGCCCCGATGCTCTACAACGGCGAGCGCATCGGCGACGGGACCCCGCCCGAGACCGACATCGCCGTCGACCCCATCGACGGCACCACCCTGTGCGCCTTGGGCCGGGGAAACGCCCTGGCCGTCATCGCCGTCTCCGAGCGGGGCGCGATGTTCGACCCCGGGCCCTGCGTGTACATGGAGAAGATCGCCGTGGGCCCCGAGTGCGCCGGGGCCATCGACATCACCCGCTCCCCCTCCGAGAACCTGGCGGCGGTGGCCAAGGCCAAGGGGGACGCGGTGGAGAACCTCACGGTGGTCATCCTCGACCGCCCCCGCCACGAGGAGCTGATCGCCGAGGTGCGCGCCGCCGGCGCCCGCATCCGCCTCATCCCCGACGGCGACGTCGCCGGCGCCCTGCAGACGGCCTGGCCCGAGGCCGGCGCCGACATCCTCTTCGGGATCGGCGGCACCCCCGAGGGAGTCATCAGCGCCGCCGCCCTCAAGTGCATGGGCGGCGACCAACAGGGTCGCCTGTGGCCCCGCTCCGACAGCGAGCGCCAAGCGGCGCTCGACGCGGGCTACGACCTCGACGCCGTGCTCAGCATCGAGGACCTGGTCTCCGGCCAGAACTGCTTCTTTGCCGCCACCGGCATCACCGACGGTGAGCTGCTCCGGGGCGTGCACTACGACGAGGGGGGCGTGACCACCCAGTCCCTCGTGACCCGGGCCAGCTCCGGCACCGTGCGCTACGTCGAGGCCCGTCACCGCACCAAGAAGGTCGACGAGATCTAAACAGGCTCGCTTCGCTCGCCGAAGGGCTTGGAGC
>JAUJLZ010000323.1 GCA_030447125.1 Acidimicrobiales bacterium | reverse complement strand
GCCCGCGGGCGGGCGACCGTGCCGGTAGAGGTTCGGCTTACGGGACGGGCCGGCCGGAGTGATTCTCGAGGAATCACCCCACCAACGGCTAGGTCGGCCGGGCGGGCGAGCGCAGCGCCCATGTCGTGCGCCTCGGCGGCCAGCTCCGACTGCTCGATTGCCGCAGCCCTAGGAAGAGGCTGCGCGGAGGAGGCTCCAGGCGCTGGCGGACGCGCCTAGGGCTGTAGCGGGCTTCTGTGCCGACAGCTGGTGCTTACCCCTCCGCACCGCATAGTCGACGTCGCCTCGCTTCCCTTTAGGAAATGACCTCGACCGCGATGATGCCAGCCAGCTACTGGCTCGCCTCTGTGGGCAGGTCAAGGATGCCGGCGCCGGGAGTGTCAATCGGCGATCACGCCGTCATGGACGGCCGGCCCGGCGCCACGCGAGGGGCGTGACGTGGTGGCTGCGCCGGAAGGACCGGGCGAAGTACGCGGGATCGGCGTAGCCCACCTGGCGGCCGACCTCGGCCACCTGGAGGTCGGTCTCGACCAGGAGGCGGCGGGCCTCGGCCATCCGTCGTTCGGTGATCCACTCCTGCACGGTCCGCCCCGTCTTGCGGCCCACCACGGTCGTCAGGTGTCCTGGTGACAGGTGCACGGCGCGAGCCACGTCCTTGAGCGAGAGGGGCTGGCGGTAGCCATCCTCGATGACGGCGAAGACCTCGGCGACCAACGGCTGGTTGTCGAGGCGGAGATCGCTCACCACGTCGGCCGCCAGCCGAGAGACCTCGATGAGCAGCAAGGTGACGTGGGCCATGACTGCGTCGGCATAGCTCTCGCGTCGCTCGCCCAGCTCCCTCGCCAGCGCCCGCAGATGATCCGACCACGACGCCCGCTCGCCGGGCGGCACGGTGAGGCGCTGGGCACCCTGGGCTGTGCCTCGGACGAAGGGGAAGAGCAGCGGGTGGGACCTCCACGACAGGTTCGCCCCGAGCGTGCTGGCGCCGAGGAGGTCGGGCGGGAAGAAGATCGCCCACCCCACGGCCCGATGCATCCCGGTGGTGTCAGCCGCCCCCACCACCTCGCCGGGGGCGATCAGGTAGGCGTCGCCCGCCTCGATGGGCCACGTCCGGGGTCCGAGGCGGAGCGCTCCACCGCCACCCTCGAAGTAGGCGAGCACGAGGAAATCGTGGGCGTGGTCGTGATCGGACGCCGGCTCCCCGGCGGGAAGCTCGGTCCCGTCGAACCGCAGGACGCTCACCGGCGGCACGCCTGGCAACCGGTCGTAGGTGTACACCGGCGAGCCATCGGCCCGCCGACCAGTCATTCGTGTCCTCAGGGGCGGCGCCGGCATGACCGAAGATCGTCCGAGTACGCCCGAGGATCGCCTCTTGGCCCGGCGGGGCGGGAGGGAGAAGCTGCCAGGACAGGTGACGAGGGCGCCCGTCGCGCCACCGTCGGAGAGGAGCGACCATGACCGAACGAGTCACCGGGGCGGCCCACGACGCCCATGGCTACCTGCCCGCCATGGGTCACGACCGGCTGCTCCCCCTCTACGACGTGCTCACCCGGCTCCTCGGCGTCGGGTCCTTGCACCGCCAGCTGGTCGACCACGCCGGCCTCCGACGGGGCCACCGGGTGCTCGAGATCGGCTGCGGGACCGGGAACCTGTGCCTGCTGGTGAAGCGCCGCCATCCCGATGTCGATGTGGTTGGGCTCGATCCCGACCCCAAGGCCCTGGCCCGGGCAGCCGGCAAAGCCGAGCGCCAGGGGCTCTCGGTTCAGCTCGACCGGGGATTCGCTGACGCCCTCGACTACCCCGACCAGCACTTCGACAGTGTGCTGTCCGCCCTCATGTTCCACCACCTCGAGGCGGACCAGAAGCTGGCGGCGCTGCGAGAGGTCCGGCGGGTCCTCAGGCCGGGCGGCTCCCTGCACTTGGTCGACTTCGGCGGCGTCAAGGACCCGGCGGACGGGTTCATGGCCCGCCGGGCGCACCGCAAGGAGCGCCTCCGGCACAACTTCGACGACCGTATCCCCCAGCTGTTGGCCGAGGCCAGGCTCGGCCATCCGACCGAGGTCGCCCACCGGGTCACCATCCTCGGCCGCGTCACCTTCTACCGAGCAGACGTTAGCACTGTGTCGCAGCCCTGAGCGCAGGGTGCCAGCCCCGCACCACATCTCGGGCTTGCGGGCCGTTCAGGATTCAGCACGGATCCTCGTCACAGCCCCGTAGGGCGCCGAGGAGTGGGTCGTCCCAGTCGTTGGGCACGTCCTCGACGGCCGGCCGCTGGTCGAGCACCTCGAAGCCGAGCTCGACCAGGTGGGCCGCCAGCTGTTCGACGGCTTCGTCCTCCCAGCCCTTCAGCCCTCGGGCCGGCGCCGGCACCGGGTCGTCGCCGCCGCCCCAGAGGCGAGGCCGGTGTAGGGCCAGGTCCTTGGGTTGGATCGAGGCGCCGTCGAAGTCGCGTCGAATCCGCTCGGGCACCAGGCCCGGTAGAGGTCGGCGTCGTGCTCGTAGCCGCTATCGAGCAGCTCGGCCCAGGCACCGGCGCCGTAGGTGCGCTCCACCTGCTGGGCCAGCTCCTCGAGGAGGGCGTGGCTGAGATCGCCGTCGCACCGAAGGGGGACGGACGTGCCA
>JAUJLZ010000322.1 GCA_030447125.1 Acidimicrobiales bacterium | reverse complement strand
CGAGGGCACGACGCCCTCCCGCAACACCCGAAGCTCCCCGCCGGCCCAGGCCACCACCGTCGAGGGCGCGCCGGCGCAGGACCCGGCGTCGAGGACCAGGCCCACCGTCGACCCCAGCTGGCGGACCACCTGGGCCGCCGTGGCCGGGGTGGGCTGTCCGTGCCGGTTGGCGCTGGTCACAGCCAGCGGCCCGACGGCATGGGCCAGAGCGACAGGGACGGGATGGGCGGCCAGGCGTACACCGATGGTGGCGTCATCGGGACCGCCGAGGTCGAGACCCAGGCCGCTCCGGCGAGGGACGACCAGGGTCAATCCGCCCGGCCACCACCGCTGCATCAGCCGGACGACCACCGGAGGCAGGCCGTCGGCGGCCAGGGCGAGGGCCTGGTCGACATCGGCCACCAGCACGGGCAGGGCCACGTCGAGGGGCCGGTGCTTGAGGGCGAAGAGCGCACCGGTACGCCGGGGATCGGCGGCCAACCCGTACACGGTGTCGGTCGGGATGACGACGGAGCGGCCGGCCTGAAGCACGTCGCCCGCTCGGGCCAACGCCGAAGCAGGAGGAGGATCTCCGGTGACGTCAAGGACAACGGTCATGCCCGGCGCGCCACCAGCACCCGGTCGCGACCGGCCAGGTCGGGGCGCACCTCGACCTCGGCGAAGCCGGCTGCCCGCGCTTGGACGACCATGGCCCGGGCCTGGTGAGGCGCGAGCTCGAGCACCAACGACCCCGCCGGGGACAGCCACGCCGGCGCTTCGGCCACGATGCGGGTCAGGTCCTCCATCCCCGTCGGCCCCGACACCAGTGCCCGTGCGGGCTCCCAGTCGGCCACTTCCGGGGGCAGTTCGTCGCCCTCGGCCACATACGGGGGGTTGGCCACCACGAGGTCGACCCGACCGGCCACCTCACCGGGAAGGGCGGCGAACCAGTCGCCCTCGACCAGGCGCACCCGGGCGGCGGGACGGCCGATCCCAGCCAGGTTGGCCCGGGCCACGGCCAAGGCGCCGGGAGCGGCGTCGGTGGCCCACACCGAGGCGGTGACCACCTCGACCGCCAGTGACAGAGCGATCGCTCCCGAACCGGTCCCCAGGTCGACGACGAGGCTGGGGGCGCCGCCGCGGGTCGACCGGAGCTCGCCCAGGGCCACCTCCACCACCTGCTCGGTCTCCGGTCGGGGGATGAGCACCCGGGCGTCGACGAACAGATCGAGGTGGCGAAAGCCCCAACGCCCGACCACGTACTGCAGCGGTTCACCCCTGGCCCGCCGGGCCACCATGGCGTCGAGATGGGCAACGCCGCGGTACGGGGCCAACCGGTCGAGACCGAGCACCAACTCGGCTCCGTCCAGGCCCGAGGCCCGCTCCACCAGCCGACGGGCATCAACGGCGGGCGAAGCCACCCCCGCAGCCGCCAACGTCGCCTCGGCCTCGCCCAGCAGCGCCCGCCACCTCACGCGCTGGCCTTCGGCGGGTACCCCAGCACCATCAGCCACCTCGATGCTCACCGCAGGGAGGTCAGTCGCCGGCGAGCTGGCGCGCCCGCTCGTCCTGGCGCAGGGCGTCGATCACGTCGCCCATCTCGCCCTGGAGCACCTTGTCGAGGTTGTAGCTGGTGAAGTTGATGCGGTGGTCGGAGACCCGGTTCTCCTTGTAGTTGTAGGTGCGGATCTTCTCCGAGCGCCCACCCCCGCCCACCTGGCCCCGGCGCTGTTCCGACAGCTCAGCCGACTGGCGGTCCTGCTCGGCCTTGAGTAGGCGCGACCGCAACACCACCAGGGCCTTGGCCCGGTTCTGGATCTGGCTCTTCTCGTCCTGCATGGCCACCACCAGCCCGGTGGGCTTGTGGGTGATGCGCACCGCAGAGTCGGTGGTGTTGACGCTCTGGCCCCCCGGCCCCGACGACCGGTACACGTCGATCTGCAGGTCGCCCGGGTCGATGCGCACGTCGACCTCCTCGGCCTCGGGCAGCACCGTGACCGTGGCCGAGGAGGTGTGCACCCGGCCCTGGCTCTCGGTGACCGGTACCCGCTGCACCCGATGGGGCCCACCCTCGTGCTTGAGGCGCGACCAGGCGTCGTCGCCCTTGACCAGGAAGGTGATCTCGTTGAAGCCGCCCATGTCGGAGGACTCAGCGTTGAGCACCTCGAGCTTCCACCCCTGGCGGGCGGCGTAGCCCTGGTACATCTCGAAGAGGTCCTTGGCAAAGAGGTTGGCCTCCTCGCCACCCTCGGCCCCCCGCAGCTCCATGATGACGTTGCGGCCGTCGTTGGGGTCCTTGGGCGACAACAGCACCTTGAGCTCGGCCTCGAGGCGGGACATGGTGGCTTCGGCATCGTCGACCTCGGCCCGCACCACGTCCCTGTCGGCCCCGGTGGCGTCGACCAGCATCTCGCGTGCGGTGGCCAGGTCGTCGCTGGCCTGGCGGTAGGCCCGGCTGGTGGCCACGATCGGCTCGAGCTCCTTGTGGCGCCGGGTCAGGGTGACGTAGGCCTCCTGGTCGGCGAAGACGTCGGGCTCGGACAAGCGGACCTCGATGGAGGTGAGCTCGTCGTTGAGGGCGGCCAGACGCTCGAACATCACGCCCGAGGGTAGAGGGCGAAGCCCGCCCTGGCCGCTGCCTCCCGCAG
>JAUJLZ010000321.1 GCA_030447125.1 Acidimicrobiales bacterium | reverse complement strand
ATCTTCGCGGGCGCTACCGGCCTGCGATCGGCTTCAGATGTCGTCGACATGGCAGGCTTCGAGGTGCTCCCCGAGCCGGGCCACGTCGTCCCCCACCATCCCGGCAGGGGTTCCGACGCCTTCTTCCGAGGGGTTATCACCCCTGGCGTCATCCAGTGTGCCCAACATCGGCACGTGAGATAACCCCCCCTAAGGTCCAATCTCGCCGGCGCAGTCCGTGGGGTGCCTGGTGCGATGCATCATCTAAGGCGTGTCGCGACGGAACCCCATGCGCCCCGATCCAGCGCTAGCGCGGGAGCACGCCGCAGGCGCGACCGTGAGGTGCATTCAGGTCCTCGAGCACGAACGGCTCGGCGCCGTTGCCTACGAGTGGCCGCGCTTCTGGCCGGCGCTCCTCGCAGCAAGTCGCCTGGCACGGGACGAGCTCGCCACTCTCCATGACCAAATGGCATGCGAGGACCCCGGGGGCAACGAATTTCGAATCCTGTCGTGCGACTTCGTCGGACCCGCCATCGCCGCGCACAGCCACATGGTCCTCGACGCCGTGCTCACGATGCGGTACTTCGTGCTCGAGGTAGAGCGAGTGGCGCAGCTGCAGCCAGCCGTGGTCGACGATGACCTCGGGCGCCTCCGAGCCGCCTGCGTCGGTGCTGGCCTTCAGGATCCGGCGCAAGACGCGCGGTGGCCCCTGTTGGGCGAGCTCGTGGGGATCCGACACAGGATCGAGCACCCGGCGCAGGACACCATCTACTCCGTCGCCGCCTGGGATCGCGTGCCCCTTGCCTGGGCTCTCACAAGTCGAGCGCTCGAGTGCTTCGACGCATTCGACGGGTTGTTCTGCGACCTCGCTGACGCATGGGAGGCGCACCGCGCCACCTTGGCGAGGCCCGGCGTCTTGGAAGGAGTGCAACGAGGTTTGCGATCGCGCCGTCCGGCAAAGAAGCCGCCGCCCTCGTAGAGGGTTCCGCGTTCCGTCGCCAGTGGTTAGCGATGGACAACGTTTGCGCAGGCGAACGGTGGCCGCTCCCCGGTAGTTTCCCAAGCTCCTCGCCAGCGATGATGACTGGGGTGAGGGAGGCAGGGTCCCCTCAGCACGGGCCAGCGATGAAGCGTCTCAACCCGGCCCCGCGTCAGGTGGTGGTCGCCGGCGTGGTGGCCACGAGCCCTGGGGCGGGATCGGAATCGAGACGGAGAGCGACGACCAACGCGTCGTCCTCGCGGCGGCTGCGACCGACGCAGGCGTCGAAGACGTAGTCGCACATCGCGTGCAGCGGACGGGGCCCTCTTGCCGCCGCGCAGCGCAGGTACTCCAAGCCCTCGGCCAGAGAACGTCCGCCTGCTCTCGCTAGACCGGCGGTGAAGAGGAACAGGGTCGCCTCACTCTGGAGCACGAGCTCGAACTGCTGGCGGGTCCCACCGGTGGCCCCCAGCAGCGGCGAGCTGCCCGGTCCGACGAAGGAAGCCTGTCCGCCGGGGCTCGACACAATTGGCGGGCACTCGCCGGCACTGCTCATCCACGCCCGGCCCGACGCCGGCTCCAGATGCAGGTACGTCAGCGCCGATCCCTCGCCCATGCCCGTTGCGGCGACGAACCGGTCCAGCCGCTCCACGAGGCGACCAGGCCGATCGTCATCGAGCACCGCGTAGGCGCGCACGGCCGCCCGGAGCTCGCTCATGATCGCCGCAGCCTCAGTCCCCCGACCAACGGCGTCGCCGAGCACCACCCCGACGCTGCCGTCGGACTTGGGGATGATGTCGTACCAGTCGCCGCCCGTACCCAGGCCGACGCCGTAGGGCCGAGATCGGGCCTCGAAGCCGAACGGGACATGGGCGGCCGTACGGGTGAGTACGGATTCTCTTTGGTGGGGCTCGACCGAACGGAGCCGCTCGTGGAGTCGGGCGTGGGCGACCATCTGCTGCAGCTCCGGCGAGGCCTCCTCGAAGCGGCGACTCGTAGCGCCGGGACCGGTTGGCGCCGCGGCGACGAGGTGGTCGACCGACATCGCTGCCTCACTGATGTCATCGCCACCGCCCACCTCGTCACGGACCATGGCGAGGATCGACTCGATGCACTCGCCCAACTCCTCGCTAAAACCCGGGCCGAAGGAGCAGTCGGCTGGCTCCACTTCCACGATTGTGGTGTCAGATGGAAACCCGCCCCAGTGGCGGACCACAGCCAGGGTGTGGTCGAGGTCCGACATGCCGCCGGCAGCGGCCGACAGGCTCTTGTGCACGTCCGCCGGCGGCGGGGGGCCGAGACCGAGGCGGTAGCGGCGCAGCGACCCCGGCGGCTCCCCCCTGGCAGCCACACCGATCAGGACCACCTTCGCCGGACGCAGCTCTTGGACCCTGTGCAGGACCAGGTGGGCGGCGTAGGACAGGTCCTCGACCACAACGCCCCTCGGCCACTCGAGGTTCTCGAGGTAGTGCACCACCTGGCGCCCGAAGTCGAGGTCGCGCAGCCCCGGCGTCCCCAGCCCGCCCACCAACGTCTGGCAGGCGGGCTGGGCGCCGGGCACCCCAGTCAGCTCTCCAGGGTGCACCCGCATGAGTTCACCTCCCGGGTAATCACTCCCTTGCCGGTGTCCATGTGGGTGGTGCAGGGCATGCACGGGTCGAAGCTGCGGA
>JAUJLZ010000056.1 GCA_030447125.1 Acidimicrobiales bacterium | reverse complement strand
CCCACCCATGGAGTTGCACCACGCCTTTGTGGGTGAGCTCGGCGCCTGGCGCAGCGGACCCGTGGTGCCGGCGTTCGAGGAGCTGTGGGCCGAGCTGGTGGGAGCCACCAACAAGCTGCGACAGGCACAGATCGCCGACCGCATGGACCGCCTCGTCCACGAGCAGGCTCTGGTGCTCTCCCTGTGCGCACCAGAGGCGATCTACGCCGTCAACCGCCACGTCGACTTCACTCCCCATCGCTCCACCTTTGAGTTGGTGGACACGAGCGTCAGCGAGGAGCACTGATCGCGGCGTTGACCCAAGGTCAGCGCCTGCGGCGGTGAACGGAGACGGTGTAGTCGTCGTCGTCAGACCAGCCTCGACGGTCCCACGTCGACCACCGCTCCACCAGCTCGAGACCGGCGTCGGCGCAGCAACGGTCGTAGCCGGCGATGGAGATGCGCTCGGGTCGGAGCTGGAAGCCGGCCACCAGGAGACCGCCGGGCACCAGAGCGGGCGCGAGGTTGGCGACGACTGCCGCTTCGGTCCCTGGTTCGACGAAGATCATCACGTTGCCGGCCAGCACCACGACGTCGAAGCGGGCCGGCGGCAGTTCGACGCTGGCCAGGTCGCCCTGGCGCCAATCGAGCGTCGGGGCTTTGGCCCGGGCGGCGGCGAGCATCTCGGGATCCACGTCGACGCCGACCACGGAGACGCCCCGGCGGGCGAGCTCGATGGCGACCCGTCCCGTGCCGCAACCGCCGTCGAGCACAGCGTCGGGCCCGAGGGCGGCGACGAAGTCGGCCTCTCCGTGCACGTCGTGGCCGGCGGCGGCCCGTTCGGTGAAGCGTTGGTCGTACTCGTGACCCCGGGCGTGCACCCCTCCAGCATCGACCACCGGCTGGCGGTGTGCACGTCGCCACCGATGCTCTACCTCATGGGGCGAGTCCGAGGCTGGTTCAGCCTTGACGCCGGCGCCGGCGCAGGGCCAAGAGGCCGCCACCGACGGCCAGCGCGGCCGCCGTCAGCACCCCGAGTGCCTGGGGGAGAGGATCGAGGCCGGCGGGTCCTCGGGGGCCGGGCGGGGGAGGGGGGACGGGCAGGGGTGCCGGCAGGGATCGGTCGACCAAGGGCGCCGCCGCCGCTCGGAGCCGGGGGTCACCGGCGACGACGGACCACGACGCCGCGAGGTGCTCGCCGGCGGCGGCATCGTCGACGGACTCGACGTGCCACCAGTCGGCCTGGACCCGCTCCAGGCTGACCCCGACCACGAGGTAGCCGTGGCGGCGGATCTCCGCCCAGCGGACGTGGGGGAGTTGATCTTCGATCACGGCCCTCAGACCCTGGGCCACCAGCTCGGAATCGGGACCGACGATCTGGGCGAAGCTGGTGGAGGTCACGCTCGGGGCCACCAGCTCCACCGCCACCGAGGGCCCCCCGGGCTCCGCCCCGGCCGGCACGTCGAAGGCCCACGACGAGTGGATGTCGCCGGTGAGCACCACGACGGGGCCTACGGCGTCGTCGGCGATGACCTCGAGCAGGCGTTGACGGGCGGCGGGGTAGCCGTCCCACTGGTCGGGGTTCATCACCGCGCCGGCCACGACCAGGCCGAGCGGGTTGGCGAGCTGGGCGACGGAGGGGGGCAGCTGGTAGCGCAACGGCGAGAACAGCACCTGGTTGGCCAGGATCCGCCATGCTCCCGTCGACGTGCGCAGGCGCTGGGCCAGCCACACCTCCTGGTCGCTCGACATGATGCGCCGCTCAGGGTCGGTGAGGGCGGCCGCAGGATCCTCGAGGTGGGAGCCGACCTGGCGGTCCCGGCCGTCGTGGCGGGTGTCGAGGAGCACCAGCTCGCCGTTGGACCCGAGGGGGAGCGAACGCCAGATGCGTCGGGGGGCGGAAGGGTCGGGCCTGCGCAGCGGGAACCATTCGAGGTAGGCCTGCAGGGCGTCGGCCCGTCGCTGGACCCAGGGACCCTGGGTGCGGGGGTTGTGGCCTTCAGCTCCACCTTCCCAGGCGTTGCCGGCCACCTCGTGGTCGTCCCACACCATGGCCAGAGGCGCGCGCTGGCACAGGACCTGGAGGTCGGGGTCACCGCGGTACTGGGCGTGGCGTAGGCGGTAGCCGGTCAGCGTCACCGGCTCGCTCGGAGGCAGGTGGGCACGGACCGACGCACCATCTTCGGCCTCGTAGATGGCATCACCGAGGTGCACGACCAGGTCGAGGTCGCGTTCCGCCAGATGCCGGTAGGCGGTGAAGTACCCGGCGGCGAAGGAGGCACACGAGACCACGCCCAGACGAAGCTCCCGGCCGTCGTCAGGACCGTTGGCCGTGCGGGTGCGCCCGGTGGGCGAGCGTTGCTCGAGGGCTTCGAAGCGGTACCACCAGGTGGAGCCCGGGGCCAGGTCCTGCACATCGACGTGGACCGTCCAGTCGCGCTCGGCCCGGGTGCGGGTCTCGCCCTGGGCCACCACCTGGCGGAGCCCGGGATCGGAGGCCACCATCCAGCGCACCTCGACGTCTTCTCGAGCACCGGCACGCGAGATCCGGGTCCACAACACCACCGCGTTGGTGGTCGGGTCCCCGCTGGCCACACCGTGGACGAAGACGGCCCCGTCGTCGCTGACGGGAGTGGCGCTCGGCGGAACGGCCAGGCGATGGCGGGGCGCGAGCACCAGGCCGGCGGCGACTGCTGGGAGGCGACGAAGGAGGTCACGGCGGTCCAGCACCCGGCCATGATGGTGGCCCTGGCCGACGGAGGCCGGTCAGGAGGCGGCGGATGGGGGAGGCCAGGCCGTGGCGTAGGCGCCGTCACCCACCAGGGAGTGCTCCCGCCACCGGCCGGGGGTGGCGAGGATGGCTCGGGGGTAGTCCTCGAACAGCCAGCGGGCGAAGTGGCGACGGGACCAGGCGCTGGCACCGGCGAGGCGCAGCCCCACCCGGACGCCCTTGCGATGGCGCAGGGCCACGGCCATGGCGCGCGACACGGCCATGTCGGCCAACAGCTCACGACCCAAGGCCGCTTCGTAGCGGGCGGCGGCGCCCGCTGGGTCGAAGGGCCCGGCCCCGGCGACGGACCGGGCGGCCAGGGAGCCGGTGAGCAGCGCCTGGGCGATCCCCTCGCCGGTGAGGGGATCGCAGGCGGCGGCCGCGTCACCGACGAACAGCGCCCGGCCACCTCCGGCGGCGAGGGGGACGGCGTGCAGGCGGGAGGGGATGGGCCAGGCCCGGTGGGGGGCTTCGGGGACGGCGCCGGCCCCGAGCACGGCCCGGACGTGGGGGCGGGCCAGCAACTCGGGCCACAGCGCCTTCATGGCCCGGGTGGGCAGGCGACCCCGCTCGATCCCGAAGCCCACGTTGGCCCGTCCCCCGGGGAGGGGGAACGACCACAGGTACCCGGGCAGGAGGTCGCCCTCGAACCACACGTGCAGGGCCCCCGCCGCCGCCGGGCCCACCCCCCTGAAGTACTGGCGAAAGGCGTGCCACTCGCCCAGGCGCCCGGGGCGGCCCCGGGGGTCGGGTCGGGCCTGGCGGGCGGCACCCAGGTGCTTGCGCAGGGGCGACCACATCCCGTCGGCGGCGATGGCGTAGCGGGTCACCACCGGCCCCATCCCCCCGACCTCGAGGGTGATGTGATCGTCACCCACCTCGGCCCCGGTGCAGGCGTGGCCCTCGGCGACCTCGACGCCGGCCGATCGGGCCAGGTCGACCAGGGCGGCGTCGAGCTCGAAGCGGGGCACCACCGCGGCGTAGGCACCGTGCCCCCTCGGCAGGGGCAGGCACACCTGGTGGCCGGCGGGGCCGTGGAGGACCACGTCGTGGACCGGTTGCCACGACCTCAGCGATCGGGGCTCGAAGCCGAGGGCCTCGAGTTGGCGCAGGGCCCCGGCGGTCAGCCCGTCGCCACAGCACTTGTCCCGGGGGAAGCGGGCCTTGTCGACCAGCAGCACCTGGCGCCCGGCCCGGGCCAGTTCGACGCCGGCAGCCACGCCCGAGGGACCGGCACCGACCACGACCACGTCGGCGCTGCGCACGGTGGGAGCCTACGGCGAGGCGTCGGCCGCGGCGTTGTCGACGTCGTGCGTCGACCAGTCACACCGCTGGCTGGTCAGCAGTCGACGCCCTCGCGTGGGCGGTAGGTGGCAAAGACCGAGTCGACCTTGGTGCGGCCGTCGACGTACGTGCGGGTCCTCTCGGTGGTCACCCGGGTGCAGTTCCCCGCCGGGCGCTCGCTCTGACCCGTCTGCTCCCCCGTGGCGTAGGGGGTCGAGTACAGGGTCACGGTGATGCTGGAATCCGTGAAGGTGGGCCACAGCAGGACCCCGTAGGGGGTGGAGTTCTCGATGACCAGGTCGGGCTTGGGGAACGACAACGTGGCCTCCCGACCGTAGGGGTAGCGGGAGATGTAGAGGGAGTGGCTCTGGTACTCGGGGATCTCCAGACCCCCGAAGAAGGCGGCGTTGAACAAGGTGGTGGCGTACTGCGAGACGCCCCCACCGATGGCCTCCTCGAGGATCCCGTTGTTGATGAAGCCACCCGGGGCGAAGCCCTTGGCCCGGGTGCGCATCCCCACGTGGCCGTTGACCGAGAACCGCTCGCCTGGCTCGATGACCACGCCCTGGGTCATCTCGGCCATGAGGTGGATGTTGACCACCCGCGACTGCCCGGGCTGGAAGTTGGTGGTGAAGCTGGCGATGGGCTGGTTGACCCCCAGCGCCTGGGCTTCGGCCAGGGTGCGCTCGGGCTCGACCACCTTGAGGGGGAGCTCGACGGGCCCGCCTGTTCCTGCGGCCAGGGCGTCGATCACCAGCTGCCCGGCTTCCTCCTCGCAGCACTCGGTCCCGGTCCTTCCGGCCACGGCGACGACTGTTTCCCCTTCAACCCGGAAGCCGGCGTCGACGGGGCGTTGGCCGGCGTTGGTGAGCAGCTCGCCCAGGTCGGCGAAGGCGGTGGCCTCGTCGAAGTCGAGCTCGAGGCCCTCGGGGGTGGGGGTAGAGCTCAACCAGGTGCGCAGGGTCTCGGGCGGCACCTCAGCGCTGGTGCCGCCGGACTCGACGGCCAGGCCGTCGTCGGTGAGGGCCCGGGCGTCGGCGGCCAGAGCCTCGGCGTCATCCGGGCTGAACTGGGGCTCGATGGTGCCCGGCTCGGCTTGGACCACGACGGGCAGATCGCCGCTGCTGGCTGCCGCCGGTATGGCCGCGGCCACCTCGGCGGGCACCAGGCCGACGCCCGGGGCGCCGGGCACGACCGCGATCTCACCGTCAGCCCCGGTGATGGAGGGTTCCACTGGTGCCTGTCGGCCGGTGGGGTCCTCCTCGGCCAGGAACGTCCTGATCTTGGTCTCGTCGGCGGCCACGACCACCTCCGCCTCACGGGGCGACACCAGCGACGCCAGCCAGGCGAAGGGCCGCACGAGGACCGAGCCCCCTCGTCCCACCTCGAGGACGCGGTCGACGGTCGCCTCCTGGTCGAGGGCCAGCCCGAGCTCCTCGCCGTTGGCGCTGACGTCGCCGGCGGCCGTCTCCACTCGCACGGTGGCCGCGGGATAGCGCTCGGCCAGGTCGGCCACGACGGGTTCGAGCTGGCTGCGGTCGAGCCCACCGACGGCCCGCCCCGCCAGCTCCACGTTGCGCACGACCTGGTCACCTCCCCGCTGGGTGTCGACGGCCCAGGCGCTCACCACGAGGACGAGGAGCACCAGGGGGACGCCGGCGACGAGGAGCAAAACACGGGTTCGGGTAGCCATCGGGCTCTAGGTTGTCAGATGGGCACTGGTCGCTGGGGTCACCAGCCCCGCCCCTCAGTTGTCGACGGTGACCTCCACCGGGGAGGACTCCGTGGTCTTGCCGGTGCTGTCGGTGGCCCGCACGGTGATGGTGTGCTGGGTCTTGTCGGACAGGTTGGCCGTCTTCCAGGTGGCCCGGTAGTCGTCCGATCGGGAGCGGTAGGTCATGGCGACCCAGGGGCCGTCGCCGTCGACCTGGTACTCGACGGTGAGGGTGCCGGGCGCATCTTCGGCGTCGTTGGCGTCGGCCCGGATGGAGGTGCTGTCGTCGACGGTGTCCCCGGGATCGGGGCGGGTCACGGCCACTGTGGGGGCCGCTCCCGAACCTTGCTCCGGGTCCGGATCCTCGCCATCGGTGCCGTTGTCGGTGGTGATCTCGATCATGGCCGAGGAGGCGTTGCCGTCGCTGTCGGTGACGGTCACGGTGATCGTGTGGCTGCCGTCGCCGACCTTGGTGCTGTCCCAGGTGGCCCGGAACTGGTCGTCGGTGCGGTGGCTCATCTCCTGCGGGTCCTTGCCGTCGACGGTGAGCTTCACGCCCAGGTCCTCGCTGGCGTCTTCGGCATCAGCCGCGTTGGCCTTGACCACGACCGCACCCTCGACCACGTCGTCGCCGTCGGGCTGGGTGATCGAGACGGTCGGGGATGCGCCCTCATCGTCGGGAGGGTCGCTGGGACCTTCCTCGGGCGGGTTGACGCTGGCCCCTTCCTCGCCGGCAGCCCGCAGGGCGTTGACCAGCGGTTCAGCGGTGGAGTCGTCTCCGCTCCAGCGGCCCTGGCCGGAACAGCCCTTGTCGCTGCCGGCCACCTGGCCGTTGGGGCACTCCCCGGTGCTCTGCAGCCGGGCCAGCACGCCTCCGGCGGAGACGCCGTCGGCCAGAGCCAGGGCGGCGGCACCGGCCACGTGGGGGGCGGCCATGCTGGTGCCGTTCTTGTCGCCGTAGCCACCGCCGCGGGTGGTCGAGCGGATGCCCACACCGGGGGCGATGAGGTCCACGGTGGAGCCGTCGTTGCTGAACGAGGCGAAGTCGTCACCACCGGGTTTTCCGTCGCCGTCGTCGAGGGCGGAGACGGTGATGCTCTCCGGGAAGCGGGCGGGGACGCGCGAGTCGGCGCTCCCGCTGTTGTTCCCGGCGGCGACCACGACCACGACACCCTTGTTCTTGGCCGCGCAGATGGCCTGGCGGAGGGAGCCATCGGTACAGCTCCCGGACCCGCCGTCGCCGCTCAGGCTCATGTTGATCACCTGGATGCCGCCGTTCTGGGCCACGACGTGGTCGATGCCGCAGATGATGTCGGAGAAGCTGCCACCGCCGTCGCGGCCGAGCACCTTGACCGGGACCACCTTGGCCCCCGGTGCCACCCCCACCACGCCCGAGCTGTTGGCGACCGCGGCCACGATGCCGGCCACGTGGGTGCCGTGGCCGTTGTCGTCGTCGGTGTTCCTTCCGCTGTCCACGCAGTTCTTGCCCTTGCCGGCGTCGATGTTCGCCCCCAGGTCGGGGTGGTCGAGGTCGATGCCCGTGTCGAGGATGGCCACCCGCTTGCCCCCGCCGGTGCTGCCCGCGGCCCGGGCCCGGTCGGCCTGGATGCGGCGCACACCGGTGGGGACGGTCTCGGCGGTGGCTTCGACCGCCTGGTTGGCGGTGACCTTGCGGATCCGGGGGTGCTCGGACAGGCGGCGGGCGGCTTCGGTCGGACCCTTGAACAAGAACCCCTCGAAGACGAAGCGGAAGCGCTCCTCAGCCTGACCGCCGAACGCCCGGGCCAGGGCCTCGGCCTCATCGGGGTCGCCGAAGGGCTCGAAGGCCACGATCCACTCGCCCGGCACCGCCTGGCCCTCGCCGCCGGCGTCGAACTTGGCGGACTCGCTGCCGCCGTCCCTGGGGTCGGTGCCCCCGGTCGCCGGGGCCCCGTCGGCGGCGGCGTCCTCGGGGCCTCTGCCCGTCGGCCCGTCGTCAGGTCCCTGGGCAGGGAGGTCGGCCTGGGGGGAGGTGGCGCGACCGGCGATCTCGGCCAGGGCCCGCTGCTCCAACTCCTGGCGGGAGGGAACGCCACCGTCGGGACCGGATGCGGCGGCGGTCGCCGGGTGGGGCGGGACACCCAGGCTGAGGGCCACGACGGTGAGGACGGTGAAAAGACGGCGCACGGCGGTTGCCCCTTTGGGAGATGCCCGACTCGTAGGGAGATGCCCCTAGGCGGACAGAACGGTGGGCGGGGAGCATAAGCCACAGCGCGGCCGGCGCATCCCCAACGAGACCGACCGAGCACGAGCAACGCCGATCGACGTGTGGGTCAGCCGGACGGGCGCCGCCGGCCGCGTCTGCGTCGCCCGTCTCCTGCAGCCCGTTGGCCCAGGCGGCTGCGAATGAGGTCGCGCCTCTCCTGGAGCTCGCGATAGGTGAGCCCTTCGGTCTCGGGGGCCACGCCGAAGCTGGCCTTCACCCCGGCCAGGTCGACCTCGACGCCCTCGGCGGACAGGCCGATGTCGCGGCTCAACCGCTCGCCGTGGGTGGTGGCGAAGTGGGTGGCCACGTTGGCGATCTCGGCGAAGAGGTCGAGGTCGGGGGCAAGAGTGGCGATGGCCCCGTCGAGGAAGATCATGTTCTTCACGAACAACATGAGCTCCTTGGGCAGGCGGGCGCCGTAGCCGAGGAGCGCCTTGACCATCCGGCGCAGCTCGGCCACCAGCTCGTCGCCGGTCATGGTGGTGGGATCCACGGCCGGCTGGTCGAGGCCCAGGTCGTGGATCACCGCCTGGAGGTCGGCGTCGGCGGGCAGGGCGCCGAGGTCGCGCAGCGCCACCAGCTGGGCGGCCACGTCGTTGGTGATGCTGGCCATCAACAGGCGCAGGAAAGCCAGGCGGCGGGGCTCGTCGAGGCGCCCGGTGATGCCGTAGTCGAGCAGGGCGGTGCGTCCGTCGGGCTGGACGAAGAGGTTGCCGCCGTGGAGGTCGCCGTGGAAGATGCCCCAGAGCATGGCGCCCTCCAAGAAGGCGATCATGCCCGTGCGCACCACGGACTCGGTGTCGATGCCGGCGCCGTGCATGCCCACGACATCGTCGAAGGCGAAGCCCGAGAGTCGCTCCATCACCAACAGCCGGCGGGTGACCAGCTCGGGGTGGGGCCGGGGGACCACGAACCGACGCTGCCCCAGGTCGGCCAGCATGCTGGCGATGTCGAGCATGTTCTCGGCCTCGAGGCGGAAGTCGAGCTCCTCGTTGATGGTGTCGGCGAACAGCTCGACCAGCGCCGGAGGGTTGGCCAGCGATGCCACAGGGATGCGCCCGACCAGGGTGGGGGCGAGCCACGACATCATGGCCAGGTCGCGCCGGACCAGGCCCGCCACCTGCGGGCGCTGGACCTTGACCACCACCTCCTCGCCGGAGACCAAGGTGGCGGCGTGGACCTGGGCGATGGACGCCGCCGCCAGGGGTGCGCGATGGAAGGACGAGAAGATCTCCTCAAGGGGGTGGCCGAGCTCCTCTTCGACCACCGTGCGCACGTCATCCCACGACTCGGGCGGAACCCGGTCCCGGCAGCGCTTGAGCTCGGTGACCAACTCCTCGGGAAAGAGGCCCTCGCCGGCGGAGATGATCTGGGCCAACTTGATGTAGGTCGGACCGAGGCGCTCAGCCGCCCGCCGCAGTCGCCGGGACAGCCCTGCCCTCGAGATCGCCCGGCCGCGGCGGCGGTCGGTGGCCGCCCAGCTGGCCACGGGAAGGCCGAGGTGGCGAGCGGTGGAGACCAGGCGGCCGAGGGGCGGGATCGCCCGGCGCCGGACCAGCTCGGGCACCTCGGCGCGTGTCCGGGCCCGCACCCGATCCAGCCCGATGCGCCAGCGCAGTTCGGCGGGGGCGACCAGCCAGGGGGGTTCGTCGCTGAAGGTACCGAGGGCCAGGTCGGCGGGTGGGGTGACGCCTGCTCTCATG
>JAUJLZ010000055.1 GCA_030447125.1 Acidimicrobiales bacterium | reverse complement strand
GGGGCCGTTGGTCCCCGGGCACCCGGGACCAACGCTGCTTCAGCCTGTCCTGGCCCGAGCCTTAGCCCTGCTTGACCTGATCCGCAGCCAGGACCGGCACGTCGTCTGGCCGCAAGAAGGTCACAAGGGTGCGCTCGATAGCATCAAGTTCCATGGTCTCGCCCGTTCCGGTGGAGGAGGTCCTGGCCAGCCTGAAGCCCGAGGACCGGCGCTCGGTCGAAGCGTTCCGTGACGCAGCCCGGCGCCACTTTGGGCCACGGTTGCGCGACCTCCGGCTGTTCGGTTCCAAGGTACGAGGCGACGACCACGACGAGTCCGACATCGACGTGCTCGTGCTGCTCGACGGGTGCGACACCCAGGATCGGCACGCCGTGTGGGACCTGGCCGGTTCGATCGACCTCACCCTGATGCCAGTGACCAGCGACTTCGAGACCTACCACGCGCCCCGGTCCCGAGCATCAGGCTTCTATGAAGAGTTGCGCAAGGAGTCGGTGCGGCTGTGACCCCTGGCCAGGAGGACTTCGCCGCCGAGGACCTGCGTCGGGCGGAGCAGGCGCTCAAGGATGCCAGACTGCTGCACGGCGCTGACGCTCGCGAGAGCGCGACCAGCCGCCTGTACTACGCCGCGTTCCATGCGGTGCGGGCGTCGCTCATCGTGCGAGGAACCCACGCCAAGACCCACTCTGGCCTCATCCACCGGTACGAGCAGACGTTCGGCCCGACGCCCTTGCTCCGGCACCTGTTCGATCTGCGCGCCGCCGCCGACTACGGCAAGGAGCCGTTCGCGGCCACGACTGAGGAGATCGGACGCCTCATCGAGGAGGTCTTCGCCCTGCTGAAGCACTGCCGGGACCTGGTAACCGAGACCGCGAGGAACGGACCTGACGAGGAGGACCCCCCGCCCGACTTGTGAGACCGGGGACAACCTTTCGACCCGTTCAGCCGGGCCGCGATCGCTTCTGGGGATAGGTGGTGCCCTTCTTGGCCAGGACGAGCCACACGCCCCCTATGCGCTCGTGGTGCTCCTCCAGCCAGCTCCGCCACCCGGCGGCATCGGCCAGGATGAGCTCCGCCAGGTCATCGGCCATGCTTCAGGATGACAGACCAGCAGCCGCCCACGGCTCGGTGACGGTCGAACCTGGGCGGGTAGAGCGTCGACCGAGGACGAGAGGCCAGCCCATGGACATCGAGATCGCGCTGCAGGTCAACGGGAGGGAGCGCCGGCTGGTGGTCGACACCCGTACCACGCTGCTCGACGCCCTGCGTGAGCGCCTCGGGCTCACCGGCGCCAAGAAGGGGTGCGATCACGGGCAGTGCGGGGCGTGCACGGTCCTGCTCGAAGGCCGGCGGGTGAACAGCTGCCTGGCCCTGGCCGTCGCCCACCAGGGTGGCGACGTCATCACCATCGAGGGGCTGGGCACCGCCGATGCCCTGCACCCCCTGCAGCAGTCGTTCCTCGACCACGACGCCTTCCAGTGCGGGTACTGCACGCCGGGACAGATCTGTTCGGCCGTGGGCATGCTGGCCGAGGCCGAGGCGGGCTGGCCCAGCGCGGTGAGCCGGACCGAGGACGAGGAGGGCGCCGTGCTCGACGGCGACGAGATACGCGAGCGCATGAGCGGGAACCTCTGCCGGTGCGGGGCCTACGCCAACATCGTCCCTGCCATCGCCGAGCACGCCAGCGCCCCACGTCGCCGGCGGTGAAGCCCTTCCGCTACGAGCGTCCGGACGACCCGGCGGCGGCCGTGGCCCTGTTGGCGGAGGACCCCACGGCCACCTTCCTCGGCGGGGGGACCAACCTGGTCGACCTCATGAAGCTGGGCGTGGCCCGCCCCGACGTGCTCGTTGACGTGGCCCGGCTCACGGGCCAGGGCATCGAGGCCCTTCCCGACGGAGGCGTGCGCATCGGCGCGGCCATGCGCAACAGCGACCTGGCCGCCGACCCGACCATCCGCCGGCGCTACCCGGTGCTCTCCCAGGCCCTCCTCGCCGGCGCCTCGGGCCAGTTGCGCAACCTGGCCACCACGGCCGGGAACCTCCTGCAGCGCACGCGCTGCGTGTACTTCCAAGACGTCACCACCCCCTGCAACAAGCGGGAGCCGGGCTCGGGCTGCTCGGCGATCGACGGATGGACCCGCAACCACGCCATCCTCGGTGCGTCGGAGCACTGCGTGGCCGTCCATCCCTCCGACATGGCGGTGGCCATGGCCGCCCTCGGAGCCGTGGTGCAGGTGCAGGGCCGGGGAGGCCAGCGCAGCGTCCCCATGGTCGACCTGCACCGCCTGCCCGGGGCCGAGCCCCAGCGGGACACCACCTTAGAGCACGGCGACCTCATCACCGCCGTGGACCTGCCGGCGCTGCCCATGGGGACGCACTCGCACTACCGCAAGGTGCGTGACCGGGCCTCCTACGCCTTCGCCCTCGTCTCGGTGGGAGCAGCCCTCGACGTGCACGACGGCGTGGTAGGCGACGTGCGCATCGCGCTCGGAGGAGTGGCCCACAAGCCCTGGCGGGCCACCATCGCCGAGGACACCCTTCGGGGGTCGCCGGCGAACGTCGACTCCTTCCGCGCCGCGGCCGAGGCCGAGCTGGCCGAGGCCCGCCCACTGGGCGGCAACGCCTTCAAACTGCCCATGGTCCGCACCATCATGGTGTCGACGTTGCTGCAGTTGGCCGAGGGAGAGCGAGCGTGACCCAGCGCGAGCCGTCGAAGGGGAACGGCGTGGCGTCGTCCCGGGCCGTGGGGCGCGACCTGGTGCGCATCGACGGTCCGGCCAAGGTCACCGGGACGGCCACCTATGCCTTCGAGCACCAGTTGGAGGGCGTGCTGTACCTGCACCCCGTGCAGGCCACCGTGGCCCGGGGCCGGGTGACCGCCGTGCACACGGCCACCGCCGACGCCATGGACGGTGTCATCGCCGTCCTCACCCACGAGAACGCACCGCGCCTGGCCTCGGCCGATGACGCCGAGCTGGCCATCCTCCAGTCCGACGCCGTGGCCTTCCGGGGCCAGCTGATCGGCGCGGTGCTGGCCGAGACGTCGGAGGTGGCGCGCGAGGCTGCCCACGCGGTGCGCGTCGACTACGACGAGGAGGCCCACGACGCTTCGTTCTCGGGCGACCGGACCGACCTCTACGCCCCCGATCAGGTGAGCGGCGGGTTCCCCACCGACACCAGCGAGGGAGACGTGGAGGCGGCCCTGGCCTCAGCCCCGGTCACGGTGGACGAGACCTACGCCACCGCCACCTACCACGCCAACCCCATGGAGCCCCACGCCACCATCGCCGTGCGGAGCCACGACGGGCTCACCCTGTACGACTCGACCCAGGGCGCCCACTCGGTGGCCACCACCGTGGCCCCCATGCTCGGCCTCGACCCCGAGCAGGTGCGGGTCATCGCCCCCCACGTGGGGGGCGGCTTCGGCTCCAAGGGGCTGCCCCACGCCCATGTGATCCTCGCCGCCCTGGCCGCCCAGCTCGTCCCCGGTCGACCGGTGAAGCTGTCCCTCACCCGCCAGCAGCTGTTCTCCCTGGTCGGCTACCGCACGCCGACCATCCAACACGTCCGCCTCGCCGCCGACGGGGACGGCCGCCTGTCGGCCGTCAGCCTCGAGGTGATCCAGCAGACCTCGAGGCTCAAGGAGTTCGCCGAGCAGACCGCCGTGGCCACCCGGACCCTGTATGCCGCCCCCCACCGCCGCACCACCCATCGCCTCGCCGCCCTCGACGTGGCCGTGGCCTCGTGGATGCGGGCGCCAGGCGAGTGCCCCGGGATGTTCGGGCCCGAGGTGGCCATGGACGAGTTGGCCGCCGCCTGTGGTCTCGACCCCGTCGAGGTGCGGATCCGAAACGAACCCGAGGTCGACCCCGAGTCGGGCAAGCCCTTCTCCAGCCGCAACCTGGTGGGCTGCCTGCGAGAGGGCGCCCGGCGCTTCGCCTGGGACACCCGGGACCCGACCCCCGGGGCACGCCTGGAGGACGGCTGGTGGGTGGGCCTGGGTGTGGCCGCCTCCACCTACCCGGTGCACCGCCTGGCGGGTTCGTCGGCCAGCGTCGGCCTCGGTCCCCACGGGCGTTACCGGGTGGCCATCGGGGCGGCCGACATCGGCACCGGCACCTGGACCTCGCTGACCCAGATCGCCGCCGACGCTCTCGACGTCCCCGTCGAGCGCATCGCCCTGGAGATCGGCGACACCGCCCTGCCCCCGGCCTCGGTGGCCGGTGGGTCCTCGGGCACCAACAGCTGGGGGTCGACCATCGTCGAGGCCGCACGCACCTTCCGGGAGAAGTTCGGCGACGACCCGGTCGAGGGCGACGAGGCCGAGGCGTCCATGCCCGACAACCCCGACACCGAGCGCTTCGCCATGCACGCCTTTGGCGCCCAGTTCGCCGAGGTGCGGGTGCGGGCCGACTCCGGCGAGGTCCGGGTGCCCCGCCTGCTCGGCGTGTTCGCCGTCGGTCGGGTCGTCAACCCCCGCACCGCCCGGTCGCAGTTCCTGGGCGGGATGACCATGGGTCTGTCCATGGCCCTGTTCGAGGAGAGCGTCCTCGACGCCCGCTTCGGCCACATCGTCAACCACGACCTCGCCGGGTACCACATCGCCACCAACGCCGATGTCGGCGCCATCGAGGCCCACTGGGTCGACGAGCACGACCCCTACGTCAACCCCCTGGGCACGAAGGGGATCGGCGAGATCGGCATCGTGGGCACCGCCGCCGCCGTGGCCAACGCCGCCTACCACGCCACGGGCATCAGGGTCCGGCGCCTGCCCCTCACCCCGGACAAGTTCCTCGGCTGAGCGAGGTCGCCCCACCCCACCCCGACTCCGTTCTGTCGGGCCTTTGGCAACGCCTCAGGCGTCGAAGCGCAGCCCGTAGACGTCCTCGTAGCCGGGCAGGCACAGCGGGCGCTGCGGGCACTCGGGCGGGCCGCCCAGCACCAAGCGCTCCTCCACCTCGAGCAGGTCGGACACCTTCTCCAAGCCGTACTGCTCCGCCGTCTCGGCGGTGACCACCAGGGCGTTCTGGTCCTGGGCCTGCGAGGGCTCCAGGAGGGTGAGGTCCTCGGGTAGCAGCTCCTCGATGCGGGCCACGCCTTCTTCGGGGGTGACCGAGGTGGCCTCGGGGTCGAGGAAGGCGAGCAGGCTCTGGAGGTACTCGGGGACGATGTCGAGCTCGCCGTTCACCAGCGAGGGGTAGGTCACCTGCTCCCGGGAGCCGAGGTTGGCCTCCACGGTCACGTCGTAGCCGTGCGCCCGCAGCGCCTCGGCGTACATGTGGGCCATGATCTGGCTCTCGGTGAAGTTGGCCGAACCGACGGTGAGCGAGCCCGAGCCCTGGGGGTCGGCCACGTCGAGCAGGCCCTGGGCTTCGAGGAAGTCCCGAGCCACCGCGGCCGGGTCTTCCTTGTCGCCGTCGACCCGCTGGTTGAGCTCGGTGATCGCCTCGGTGGTCAGCGCCGCCGACACCTGGTTGAGGGCCTCGGCGGCGGTGTCATCGACGGCCTCGGTGCGCACCAGGGGGGTGATGTTCTCCGAGCCCTGGAGGCCCCGGTCGTCCTCGAGGACGACCCAGTCGTTGGCAGCGATGGCCCCGACCGTGGAGAACAGCACGGCCAAGTCGATGTCGCCCTGCTCCAGGGCGGTCACCGTCACCGCCCCCGGTTCAAGGGGCTGGAAGCCGAGCTCGGTAGCTTCTCCTGCGGCGTCACCAGCCGCATCGCTCGGGCCGCTCTCGACGGTCGACGGATCGGAGTCGGCACAGCCGGCGAAGGCCAGCGTGCCGGCCAGGAGAAGACCGAGGAGGGGGCGAAAGCGGACCGACGTGAGCGCCATACCTGGAGCGTAGGGGTCGCAGCGCGGCCGGTGTCGACTGGCCCCTTCGCTTCTGGTCGGCAGGGGCCATGATGGGCAGATGATCCTCATCACCGGCCCCACCGGGACCGTCGGACGGACCCTGCTCCCCCACCTCGCCGACCAGGGCGTGGCCGTGCGGGCCCTGGCCCATTCCCCCGTCAGCCGGGAGCGCCTGGAAGCCCTCGGTGTCGAGGTCGTCGACGGCGACCTCGACCAGCCCGAGACCATCGAGGCGGCCATGCAGGGATGCGACCACGCCTTCTTGCTGTCGCCTCCGCACCCCGATCAGGTCGCCCGGGAGCAGGCCGCCGTCGACGCCGCCGGGCGAGCCGGTGTGGACCACGTCGTAGCCCTGTCGGTGATGGGCGCCAGCCGGTCCTCGCCCACCGCCTTTGCCCGCTGGCACGCCGAGATCGACGATCACCTCATGGCTTCGGGCCTGTCGTGGACCGTCCTGCGCACGTCGGGGTTCATGCAGGCCCACCTCCTGCCCGTGGCCACGGTCGCCACCGAGGGCACGTGGTACGGCATGACCGGCGACGGCACCAGCGCTTACGCCGACATCAGCGACATCGCCGCCGTGGCCACCACGGTGCTCACCACGCCGGGACACGCCGGTAAGGTCTACGAGCTGACCGGGCCGGCGTCGCTCACCCTGCCCGAGGCCGCCCGGGTGCTCGCCGACGTCCTCGGGCGCCCGGTCCGCTACGTCGACCTGCCCGCCGAGCAGTTCCGGGCCAACCTCACCGATGCCGGTCTCCCCGACTGGCTGGCCGATGCCGTGGTGGCGCTGTACCAGACGACCCGCAACGGCCATGCCGCCACCGTGACCAACACGGTCGAGCAGGTCACGGGGCGCCCGGCTCGGGATTACCGCCAGGTGGCCGAGGCCCACCGGGACGACTTCGGCGCGTCCTGAGCGCCTCCACCCTGGGTGGTCGGGCCCACGACGGACGGCCACCAGCCGCTACGACCACGACGACGACGGCGAGGCCGCGCCCTCAGAGCGGACGAGGCGCGGCCAACTCGACCTCCTCGGCGCCCCGGGCGGCCCGGCGCAACGGCGCCGGGTTCAGGGCCCGCTGGACCCGGCCCAGCACCACCTCCGTGACCAGCGCCAACACGGCCACGGCCAGGGCGCCGGCGAAGACCTCCACGTTGTCGCCGGTGCGCAGACCCAGGATCACCAGCGCCCCGAGACCGCCGTAGCCCACCAGGGCCGCAAGGGTCGCGGTGCCCACCACCTGCACGGCGGCGGTGCGCACCCCGGCCATGACCAGGGGCAGGGCCAGGGGCAGCTCGACGGCGAGGAAGAGCTGGCGTCGGGTCATGCCCATCCCCCGGGCCGACTCCACCAGGTCGGCGTCGACTCCCCGGACCCCGACGTAGCTGTTGGTGACCATGGGCGGGATGGCCAGGGCCACCAGGGCCACCAGCGCCGGCGTGGTGCCGATCGACGAGAGCTGCAGGGCGATCACCAACACGGCGAAGGAGGGCAGGGCCCTGCCGACGTTGGACACGTTGATGGCCACCACCCCACCGCGGCCGAGGTGCCCGAGCACCAGGCCGAGGGGCAGGGCCACGGCCAGGGCCACGGCCATCGCTACGGCGCAGACCCAGAGGTGCTCGCCGATGAGGTTGGCCAGACCGGCTTCGCCCCGCCAGTTGGCCCGGTCGTTGAACCACGCAAGCACGTCGGCCAGGAAGCCCACGTCAGCCTCGACCCCCGGGCCCCACCCAGGGGGTGAGGCGACGCTGGGTCACGAGCAGGGCCACGTCGGCCACCGCGGCCATGGCCACCGACAGCACCGAGCCCACGACCAGCGGCGTGCGGAAGTCGCGGTTGAGCCCGTCGAGGATGAGCTGACCCAAGCCGCCGTGGCCGATCAGGGCGGCCACCGTCACCAGTCCGATCGTGGTCACGGTGGCGATGCGCACCCCGGCCACGATGGCCGGCAGGGCCAGGGGCAGCTCCACCGCCACCAGCCGTCGGATGTTGCCGTAGCCGAGCCCGGTGGCCGACTCCTTGACCTCGTCGGCCACCCCGTCGAGCCCGGCCACGATGTTGCGGACCAGGATGAGCAGTGTGTAGCCCACCAGGCCGATGAGCGCGGTGGTGCGGGAGAGCCCGGTCCAGGGCAGCAACAAGGCGAACAGGGCCAGGGACGGGATGGCGTAGACCACGCCGCTGGCCGTCAGCACCGGCGGGTACAGCCGGGGCCAACGCCGGGCGGCCAGGGCCAGGGGGAACGACACGGCCACGCCGATGGCCACGGCCAGCACCGTCAACTCGAGGTGCTCGCGGGCCAGGTCGAGGATGAGAGGGCGGTGGCTTCCCACCCACTCCCAGTCAACCCACGGTTGCCGGCTCGCCACCGCCCCGTTGTACCCGCTCGGCGCCGGTAGCGTCAGGGGACCCGTGCTGCGCCTCGACCACCTCACCAAGCGGTTCCCCGGCGGTCAGGTGGCGGTCGACGACCTCAGCCTCGAGGTGGCCGAAGGGGAGCTGTGCGTGCTCGTCGGGCCGTCGGGATGCGGCAAGACCACGACCATGAAGATGGTCAACCGCCTGATCGAGCCCACCAGTGGCCGGATCCTGCTCGACGGCACCGACGTGACCACGGGTGATCCCGTCGCCCTGCGCCGGCGCATCGGCTACGTCATCCAACAGATCGGGCTGTTCCCCCACCAGGACATCGCCGCCAACGTGGGCACCGTGCCCCGCCTCCTCGGCTGGGACAAGGCCCGGGTGGGGGAACGGGTCGACGAGCTGCTCGAGCTGGTCGGCCTCGACCCCGCCACCTACCGGGACCGCTACCCCCACCAGCTCTCCGGCGGGCAACGCCAGCGGGTGGGCGTGGCCCGGGCCCTGGGTGCCGACCCGCCGGTGCTGTTGATGGACGAGCCCTTCGGCGCCATCGACCCCATCACCCGAGAGCGGCTCCAGAACGAGTTCCTGCGCCTCCAGGCCGAGTTGCGCAAGACGGTGGTGTTCGTGACCCATGACATCGAGGAGGCGGTGAAGCTGGGCGATCGCATCGCCGTGCTGGCCCAGGGCGGGGTCCTGGCCCAACACGACACCCCGGCCGAGCTGCTGGCCCACCCGGCCAGCGAGTTCGTGGCCGACTTCGTGGGTGCCGACCGGGGCCTCAAGCGCCTCAAGGTCACGCCCATCGACGCCGGCGACCTGGAGCAACCTCCGCTCGTGCTGGCCGGCGCCTCCCTGGCCGACGCCCGCCGCTCGATGGAGCTCGACGGCACCGAGTACGCCGTGGTCGTCGATCCCGAGCGCCGCCTCCGGGGCTGGTTGAGCCGTTCCCGGGCTGGCGGGGAGGGCAAGGCCGGCGACCGGGCCCGACCGGTGGAGGCGACGGTGAGCGTGGGGGCAAGCCTGAAGGACGCCTTCTCCGAGATGCTGCTCTACGACGCCGGCTGGGTGGCCGTGGTCGACGGTGAGCGCTTCCTCGGCGTGCTCACCCCCGACGCCCTCCACGCCGCCACCCGCCGCAGCGTGGGCGCCACCACGTCCACCGCCCGCCCGAGCCCGGGCTGACCGGGGTGGCGGCGGTGGACCGGCCTCAACGTGGGTCGATCCGACGTCGACCAGGATCCTGGGGCCGGGCGATGGTGGTGACTCCGTTCTTGGTCATCGCCGCCGTCACCTACTACTTCATGGACCAGTAGATGGGCTTCAAGCAATTCGTCGTGGTGTTCGGCGGTTTCGGACTGCTTCTCGGTGGCATGGGCGCGGTGCCGGTCGCCATAGCGAGGAGGGGCGAGGTCGTTCCCCCCCTGCTCATGCTGGGGCTCGGCTTGGGGCTCAGTCTGGCACTTGGTGTCTACCGTGCGGTAGAGCTCCGTTACTCCGAGCCTGCTCGAGAGCGCCTGGCCGCCCAAACACAGATCGCGTCTTCGCTG
>JAUJLZ010000320.1 GCA_030447125.1 Acidimicrobiales bacterium | reverse complement strand
GTCGCCCCCCGGGAGCCGCTCGCCCAGGAGCTGGCTCACTTCGTGGACTGCATCGAGAGCAAAGTTCCGACTCCGTGTTTGTCAGACGGCCGCTTCGGGCTTCGCGTGGTTGAGGCGCTGGAGGCGGCCGAGCGCTCGTGGTTGGAAGGCGGCCTACCCGTCACCATCGAGGCGGCGTTGCCGGGACCAGATGCAGCTGCCCCGAAGGGGCCGAAGGGGCAGGTGCGCAAGCTGGCCGGCAGCGACCGTTCATCCTCGTGAACGGGGTCGAGGTCCTCGGCCCCGTCGTCGGCCTGGAGGGGGCGCGCATCCTCGGACCCTGCGTGCTGGGCCATCCCGGCCCTGATCCCGACCAGGAGCCTCTCGTCCTCGGCCCCGGGGTTACCGTGCGTGCATACGCGGTGCTCTACCAGGGGGCGAGGCTGGGGGCGGGCGCTCACGTCGGTCACGGCGCCCTGGTCCGGGAGGGGAACGTCGTCGGGGAGCGGTCGTCGATCGGCTCCGGGGTCCACCTGGAGCCCGGGAACTGCATCGGGGCCCGATCCAGGATTCACTCCGGGAGCTTCCTGTCGTCCGGGACGGTGGGCGATGACGTCTTCATGGGTCCCAGGGTGGTCTTCACCGACGATCCCCACCCCCCCTGCCCCCGCTACCTCGACTGTGTGCGGGGCCCGCGCGTCGAGGACGGAGCGAGCATCGGAGGCGGGGCCACGCTTCTTCCCGGGGTGGTGATCGGCGCCGGAGCCCTCGTCGGGGCCGGCGCCGTAGTCACCCGCTCGGTGGAGCCTGGAGACGTGGTTGTGGGCAACCCGGCCCGCGTGATCGGGCGACGAGACCAGATGGCCTGCTTCGCCGGTCACTTCGGGCGTGCCTACGAGTGGGAGAACAGCCCCTCTAGGACGGTGTTGAACAACCCGTCGACGTAACCCCGGTCGAGTCGTAGGATTGTCGTCGCGAGTCCGGGCAAGCTCGAACCGAAGCGCCGGCAAATGAGGGTGTGAGAGCCGGTCGCCCTGGGATGGGCAGAGCCCGAATGGTGCGGTTCCCTCCGTGAGACACCCGGGCTCGCGCCCGTCGCCCTAGCAGGTCGCCAGGCTCCAGCTTCCGTCGTGGTCAGCCCGCGACGGACGAGGCTGCGGAGATTGATGGCGGCAGCTCGGGTCCGTATCCACTGGTCGTTGCGAGCCACACCCCGGTAGGGCACGCGCCGGTTGCCCTTGGCCACCAGCCAGGAGATGGCCCGCTCGGCCATGGGCCGCAGGCTTCGGTAGGTGAGGAGGAACTCGGGCGTGGCCGCCTGGGCGCGGGCCGCGGTCAGCTCCGGCTCGTAGGCGTTGAGAACGAGGACCTTGCCTTCCTTGGGCCTGGTGCAGCGCGGCCGCAGCGGGCAGCTGGCGCAGTGGACGCAGAAGCGGGCGGTGAGGGTGGGCCCGAAGGCCACGGTGTGGCCAGCCGGGCAGGTGACGGCGTTGGTCTCGAAGTCGATGTCGAAGTCGTCCTTGCTGAACCCACCGGGCACCGCGGGGCGCAGGGGGATGGGCTTGATGACCCCTCGATGGCCCCCGGCGGCGAGGGCCGCCCGGGTGGGCCCTGAGCCGTAGGCGGAGTCGCCCAGGACCTCCACGGGCCGCTCCTCGTGATGCACCAGGCCCACCCCGATCGACCCGTCGGGGGCGTTGGCGGGGGTGAGGCGAGCGTCGGTGATGAGACCGGTCTCGGGTTCCACGCCGACGTGGGCCTTGTAGCCGTCACGGCGCTGTGAGGGACTCTTGTGCGCGTGGCGGGCCTCGGGGTCGACCGTCGAGATGACCCGGTCTGGCGCCATCCGCTGGGCGATGCGCCAGGTGCCGGGCGTGTCCCCGGACTCCACGTCCTGGCCGGCGACCAGGGCGAGCAGGCCCACGGCGTCGGCCTGCTCGTCACCAAGCGACAGGTCCGCGAGGACGGTGATGAGCCTTTGGGCCTCGTTGACCAAGGCGGTGACCAGGCCCTGCTTGGCGACGGGGTCGTCCCAGGCGATGGCCGGCTTGGTCGCGTGGTCGTAGTCGTGGGCGGAGACCTCCACCGCGGCCGCTTCGGGGATGAGCCGCCGTACCCGGCGGATGGCCGAGATCAGCTGGGGTGACAGTGTCTTGGGTGGCCACGGCGTCATCGAGGATGGTGGAGTCCACTGCCCGCCTGCTTCGGCCCCCCAGCACCCCGGTGTCACGGATCACCGCCCGCACGGCATCGAAGATGCGGTCCCGGCGCAACCTTGTGCGCCAGTAGGTGAGCACGGAGTAGTCGAAGCCCTCGTCGTCGAGGGGCAGGCCGGCCGCCACCTTCCAGCTGATGCGGTCCCGCAGCGCCCGGGCCGCCTCCCGGTCCGACAGACCCTCCAGCGCCTGCAGCACCATGACGGTGGCCACCACATCGGCGGGGATCGACGGTCGCCCCCGGCCGGAGGCAAACAGGTCGGCGAACATCTCATCCGGGAACAGCTCGCACCGGTGATCGGCGAGGAAGGCCTCCACGCTTCGCTCGGGCACCAGCTGCCGGCACAGGGCTGCCGCGTCGAGCAGCTGCAGGTTGGGGTCGCTTTTGCCTTGCACTCCGTCAGTGTGACGAAGTCAGCGCCCGATCGCGAGCACCGTTGGCGCCTTTTTCAACAGCGTCCTAG
>JAUJLZ010000319.1:1877-2661 GCA_030447125.1 Acidimicrobiales bacterium | reverse complement strand
CCTCCTGGATGGTGGGGCCGTCCATGACCGGGTCGGAGAAGGGGATGCCGACCTCGACGGCGTCGGCTCCGGCGGCGACCACGGCGGCCAACACCTCGGTCCAGTCGTCGCTCAGGCCGCCGGTGACGTAGGGCACGAGCAACTTTGCCCCTTCCCCCCGCCGGCTACGCAGGGCCGTCTCGAGGGCGCCGCTCATCCCACGTCGGTCGGGCGGCCGAGCAGGGCCGCCACCTGGGCCACGTCCTTGTCACCCCGGCCGCACAGGTTCACCAGCACGGTGGCGCCGGCGGGGATGGCCCGTCGCGCCTCGCGGATCACCCAGGCCAGGGCATGGGCCGGCTCCAGGGCCGGGATGATGCCCTCGGTGCGGCTGAGGAGTTGGAAGGCCTCGAGCACCTCGGCGTCGCCGACGCTCGGATACTCGGCCCGACCCCCCGCGGCCAGGTGGGCGTGCTCGGGCCCCACGCCGGGGTAGTCGAGGCCGGCCGAGACGGAGTGGGCCTCGCTGACCTGGCCGTGCTCGTCCTGGAGGAGCATGCTGGCCGAGCCGTGGACCACGCCGGGTAGGCCCCGACCGATGGCGGCGCCGCCATCGGGCTGCACCCCCACCAGGCGGGCGGGGGTGTCGACGAAGCCGGAGAAGATGCCGGCGGCGTTGGAGCCGCCACCCACGCAGGCCACGACCACGTCGGGGACAGCGCCGTCGAGCAGGGCCCGGCTCTGGACGATGGCCTCGTCGCCGATCACCCGCTGGAGCTCGCGGACCATCCAGGGGTAGGGGTGA
>JAUJLZ010000319.1:0-1788 GCA_030447125.1 Acidimicrobiales bacterium | reverse complement strand
CACGTTGTTGATCTTGTGGGAGCCGGTGTGGTTGAGCTCGTCGCGCTTGAGCAGGACGCGCACCCCGAGGCGCTCGGAGAGGTTGCGGGCCTCGGTCAGCGGTGACGGGCGCCCGGCGTAGTCGCGCAACAGGGCGTCGAGCTCGGCGCGAAAGGCGGGGTCGGCCCAGGCCGAGCGGAACGCCTCCTCCAGCTCCAGGCAGGCGGGCATCAGCGCCTCGGGGACGAAACGCCCGCCGAAGTCGCCGAAGCGGCCGCCCGCACCGGGTTCGCCCATGCCCGGCCGCGGCGTGCCGGTGGGCTCCAGGGAGGTCACACCTGGTCCCAGTCGTAGGGGGCGTCGGCCTCGGACTCCCAGCCGGGGCGGCCCGCGGCCTTGGCCGCAGAGACGAACGCCCGAACCAGTCGAGCGTCCTTGCGCCCGGGTTCGACTTCCACGCCGCTGACCACGTCGACGCCGAAGGGGCGGACCCGGGCGATGGCCTCGGCCACGTTGTCGGGGGTGAGGCCACCGGCCAGCACCAGGCGTTGGCCGGCCGGCGCGTCCTCGGCCAAGGACCAGTCAAAGACCTTGCCCGAACCCGGGCTGGCACTGTCGATGAGGACCAGGTCGGCCCCGTACTCGCCGGCCCGGGCGATGGCGGGGTGGCCGGCGGTGAAGGCCTTGATCACCACGGGGACCCGGGCTCGCACCCACTGCGTCTGGTCCGTGGTCTCCCGCCCGTGGAGCTGGGCCGCCCGCAGGCCGGTGGCGTTGACGATCTCCACCACCCGCTCGGGGGCGTCGTCGCGGAACACGCCGATGGTGAGCACCTCGGGCGGCAGGCGCCGCACGATGTCACGCACCAGCTGGGCCGCGACCTGGCGGGGCGACGGGGCGAAGATGAACCCGACGGCGTCGGCGCCCATGGCCACCGCCAGCAGCGCGTCCTCCTCGCTGGTGGTCCCACAGATCTTGACGAAGGTCATGTGACGGCGCCGGCGCCGACGAGTCGGCCCAGGGCCGAGACCGGATCGGCGCTGGTCACCAACCACTCGCCCACCAACACCGCGTCGTAGCCCGCCTCGGCCAGCACCTCAACGTCGTGCGGCCCGGAGATGCCGGACTCCGCCACCCGCACCTCGGCGCCGGCCAGGCGCGGGGCCAGGGCGGCAGCCCGGTCGTGATCGACGGCGAAGGTGACCAGGTCGCGCTGGTTGACCCCCACCAGCGAGGCACCGGCGGCCAGGGCCCGGTCGGCCTCGACCTCGTCGTGCACCTCGACCAGGGCGTCGAGGCCGACCTCGCCGGCCAGGGTCAACAGGGCGGCCAGCTCGCTGTCGTCGAGGGCGGCCACGATCAACAACACCGCGTCGGCGCCCATGATGCGGGCGTCGAGGACATCACGGCGGTCGACGGTGAAGTCCTTGCGCAGGACCGGGAGGGAGCAGGCAGCCCGGGCCTCGGCCAGGTCAGCGGCGGACCCGCCAAAGAACTCCGCCTCGGTGAGCACCGACAACGCCGAGGCCCCCCCGGCCTCGTAGCGCACGGCCAGCTCGGCTGCCACCAGGTCGGGGGCAAGGGGGCCTCGTGAGGGCGAGCGCCGCTTGATCTCGGCGATCACACCCGGCCCGTCGAGGCGGCCCAGAGCAGCGGCGAAGGGCCGGGGCGGCGGGGCGGCCACGGCCGCGTCGCACAGGGGCTCGAAGGGGCGCTCGTCAACCGCGGCCGTGCGACGGTGGGCGGCCACGATGCGGTCGAGGTAGGTGGCCACCGGCGAATCCTACCGTCCGCCTCCCTCGGACCTAG
>JAUJLZ010000318.1 GCA_030447125.1 Acidimicrobiales bacterium | reverse complement strand
CCCAGGGCGGTGACACCCAGATCCACGGCAACATCTACCTGGCCAAGGTCCAGAACGTGCTGCCGGGCATGGAGGCCGCCTTCCTCGACATCGGCGCGGCCAAGAACGCCGTGCTCTACCGCAGCGACGTGCAGTACGACGCCGAGGACATCGAGGAGTCGGGCCCGCCCCGCATCGAGCAGATCCTGCGGGCCCGCCAGGCGGTCGTGGCCCAGGTCACCAAGAACCCCATCGGCCACAAGGGGGCGCGCCTGACCCAGGAGATCTCCATGCCCGGGCGCTTCCTCGTGCTCATCCCCGGCTCATCCACCTACGGCATCTCCAAGCGCCTCTTCGACGACGAACGCAAGCGGCTGCGGGCCATCCTCGACCAGGTCAAGCCCGACGGCCACGGCATCATCGTGCGCACCGCCGCCGCCGGGGCCACGGCCGGGGAGCTCCAGCGCGACCTCGGGCATCTGCTCCGCCAGTGGGAGCGCATCGGCGAGCGGGCCCGCACCTCCACGGCGCCGGCGCTGTTGCACCGAGAGCCCAACATGGCCGTGCGCGTCATCCGTGAGGAGTTCAACCCGTCGTACCGGGGCGTGATCATCGACGATCGCGACCTGTTCGAAGAGGTGCACGGCTACGTCGCCTCGATCGCTCCCGAGCTCTCGGATCGGGTGGAGTACTACGACCCCACGACCGAGTCCCTGCCCCTGTTCGAGCGCCACCACGTGCACGAGCAGCTGCACAAGGCCCTCAACCGCAAGGTGTGGCTGCCTTCGGGAGGATCGCTCATCATCGAGCGCACCGAGGCGCTCACGGTGATCGACGTCAACACCGGACGCAACGTCGGAAGCTCTTCGCTGGAGGAGACGGTGTGGCGCAACAACCTGGAGGCAGCCGAAGAGATCGCCCACCAGCTCCGCCTGCGAGACATCGGCGGCATCATCGTCGTCGACTTCGTCGACATGGAGGAGAAGCGCAACCGCGACGACCTCATGCGGGTCTTCCGTGACGCCCTGTCCCGGGACAAGACCCGCACGCAGGTCTTCGAGGTCTCCGAGCTGGGCCTGGTGCAGATGACCCGCAAGCGCATCGGCGAAGGCCTGTTGGAGTCGCTGTCGAGACCGTGTCCCACCTGCGATGGCCGGGGCATCCTCATCGACGAGAGCCTGGAGTGAGGACGGCCGTCGCCGCAAGGAGCGCCGCAACCTCATCGCGCGGGCCCAGGAGTTGGCCGACCAGCTCGAGCCTGGCTTGGGACTGCGGGGTTTCGTGGTGTTCGGCTCCGTGGCCCGGGGAGATTTCAACGTCTGGAGCGACATCGACGTCCTGGTGGTCGCCGATCACCTGCCCGAGCGGTGGCTCGATCGCATCGACGTCCTCGGTTCCCCCCCCACCGCTGGTCCAGCCCGTGGTGAGGACGCCTGAGGAGTACCGAGCACAGCTCCGACGAGGCAATCCCATCGCCCTCGAAGCGGCCGAGCGGGGTGTGTGGCTGGTGGGCGGGGCAGCGCGGGTGACGCCAGGAGGGCTGAGCTCCGGGACGTCGGGGACCAAGTCCGCTCTACCCAGATGCGCTGGCCAGGGCGTCCAGCACCAGGAGGGCCTGGGCCTCGGGGTCACCGTCGGCGGGCGACAGCGACAGCTCGGGTGACTCGGGGGCCTCGTAGGGGCTGTCGACGCCGGTGAGGCCGTCGAGCTCGCCCGCCCGGGAGCGGGCGTAGAGGCCCTTGGGGTCGCGCCGCTCGCACTCGTCGAGTGGGGTGGCCAGGTGGACCTCGAGGAAGGCCAGCCCGGCCTGCTCGTGGGCGGCCCGGGCCGCGGCCCGACCTGAGCGGAAGGGGCTGATGGCCGGCACCAGGGCCACCAGACCGGCGTCGGCCAGCAGGGCGGCCACCTGGCCCAGGCGCCGGACGTTCTCGGCCCGGTCCTCGTCGGTGAAGGCGAGGTCGGCGTTGAGGCCGTGGCGGAGGTTGTCGCCGTCGAGCACGTAGGCCGGCCGCCCCGATCCCACCAGGAGGCGTTCAACCACAGCGGCCACCGTCGACTTGCCCGAGCCCGACAGCCCCGTGAACCAGATGGTGGCCCCGCTTCCGCCCACGACAGCCCACCGCAACGTGCGGTCGACCTCGCCGTGGTGCCAGGTCAGGTTGGTGGCCGTGGGCCGGGCGGGCTCAGTCACTGCAGCGCATTGCCGTTCTTTCGGCGATGGGTGGCAGCAGGTGCCTGTGGGGGACGAAAGAACGGGGAGGGGTGGGCGAGCTCAGCCACCGCGGCTCGGGTCGAGCATCATGCCGGCGGCGACCGTGGCGTGGGTGGCCTCGTCGACCAGGATGAAGCTGCCCGTGGCCCGGTTGCGGCGGTACTCGTCGTAGAACAACGGCACGGTGGTCCGCAGCGTCACCCGGCCGATCTCGTTGAGGCCCAAGCTGGTGGCCGACTCGTCGCGGTGCAGGGTGTTCACGTCGAGGCGGTAGGTGAGGTCCTTGACCACAGCCCGGGCCGCCCGGGTGGTGTGATGGATGGCGTAGCGGGCGCCGGCCTGCAGGCTGCCCTCGGCCATCCAGCACACCATGGCCTCGATGTCCTGGCCCACGTGCGGTCGGTTGTGGGGCCGGCAGATGAGGTCGCCCCGGCCCACGTCGAGGTCGTCGGCCAGGCGCACCGTCACCGACATGGGGG
>JAUJLZ010000317.1 GCA_030447125.1 Acidimicrobiales bacterium | reverse complement strand
CGGCGTCGCAGTGGTCGGGGAAGTGGGCCAGCACGGCGGCCAGCATCTCCAGGGCCGACGCCTCGTCGTCGGTCACGGCGGCGGCGACGCCCGTTTGGTGGGCGTGCACGCCGGCGCCGCCCAGGGCCTCGGGGGTCACCTCCTCGCCGGTGAAGGAGGAGACGGCGGCGGGGCCGACCACGTAGGCCGATGCGCCTGCGGTCATGACCACCACGTCGGCCATGCTCAACAAGAGCGCCGGGCCACTGAGGGTGGGACCGGTGACGGCCAGGAGGATGGGGACCACGCCACTGCAGCGGGCAAAGGCCCGGGCCGCCCGCCCCCATCCGTGCAGGGCGGGGATGCCGTCGTGGATGTCGGCGCCGCTAGAGGCCATGACGCCGACCAGCGGAAGCCGGGCGTCGAGGGCGGCCTCGGCGGCGGCGGCCAGGTTGGCGCCGGCCCCGGCATCGAGGGCGCCCCGGCGCTGGGCCGGGTCGATCCTGACCAGGACCACGGATCGGCCGCCGAGCTCGTCGACCGAGGCGGAGACGCTGCCGGGGACGCCCGCAGCGAGGGCGACGGCTCGGGTCACCGGGCCGATCTCTCGCCGAGGTCGACGCTGACCTGGTGGCTCGCTCGGTCGGCCACCACTTCGGTCACGACCTGGTGCAGGGCCCGCGCTGGGGCCGAGGGAAGTCCGGCCCGGCGCCGGGCGATGCTCACCCGACGCCGACCGAGGCCGTGGATGGGCACCAAGCGCCAGGCGCCGTCGAGCCAGCGGGGGATGGCCGTGGCCGGGAGCACGGCGGCGCCGAAGCCCTCGAAGGCCAACGAGGCGATGAGTCGGAGGCCGTCGAGCTCGGCCTTGGCCTGCAGGACGACTCCAGCGGCTTCGGCGGCCCGGTCGAGCTCGACACGGATGGAGGTGCCGGGAGGGGGCAGCAGGAGCTCGTGGTCGGCCAGCTCATCGAGGCCCACCTGGTCGCGCTTGGCCAGGGGGTGGCCGTACGGTGCGACCAGGACGAGGTCCTCCTCGAACAGCGCCTCGATGACGACCTCATGGTCGTCGACGGGAAGGTTGACCACGGCCAGGTCGAGCGAGCCGGCCAGGAGCTGGGGGAGCAGCGACGTGGTGTTTCCCTCCAGCACGGCGACGCGCACCTTCGGGTGGCGATCGGCCATGGCGGCGAGGAGCGGGGGCAGGAGCCAGCGACCGGTGGTGCCGATGACCCCGAGGCGGACGTGGCCCGCCACCTCGTCGCGCAAGGAGGCGACATCGGAGACGAGGGCGTCGAGCTCGGCCTGCACCCGCCGGGCCCGAGCGGCCACGCCCGCCCCCTCCTGGGTGAGCTGGCCGGTCGAGCGGTCGACGAGGGTGGCGCCCAACTCCCGCTCCAGGCGGGCGATGTGGGTGGAGACGTTCGACTGCACCGTGTGGAGGCGGGCGGCGGCGGCAGAGAAGGTGCCGACTTCGTCGATGGCGACGAGGGCGGCGAGCTGGCGGAGGTCCATCGCCAGAAAGGATGACACATATCGCCAATAACTAGTGGGCAGATGGCCGGGCGCCGCGTAAGGTGGACAACAGCACCACGAGGAAGCCAGCTCCCCCCCCGGGCTGGCTTTCTTCGCGCCCGGGGGTCCGACCTCTGGGACTCGCCGACCAGCCGGGCCGGACCCCGCTGAGGAGCGCCAGCAGGCAGGATGACCTCCGTGCACCCCATGGCCCGGCTCCTCATCGTCGCCTTGGTGGTCGGCGTGGGCCTCTTGGCCTCGGCCAGCCCGGCCCAGGCCCATCCCCTCGGCAACTTCACCGTCAACCGCTACGCCCGCCTGGAGGTGTCGGCCGAGGCCGTGCGGGTCCTCTACGTGCTGGATCTGGCCGAGATCCCCGCGTTCCAGGAGCGCCAGGAGGTGGCGGCAGACCCCGAGGCCTACGCCGCCGAGCGGGCCAGGGAGATCGGCGACGGGCTGCGACTGACCGTCGACGGCCAGGAGCTCGACTTGATGCCCGTCGATCAGGCCATCGTCCAGCCGCCGGGTCAGGGCGGGCTGACCACCCTTCGGCTGACGGTCCTCTACCAGGCGCCCCTGGAGGGGGGTCCGCCCGATCAGGTGCACCAAGCCACCTTGGTCGACACCAACCAGCCTGACCGCGTCGGGTGGCGGGAGATCGTGGTCCAAGCCGCCGGTGATGCCGAGATCGTCTCGTCGGACGTGCCCGACGAGGACATCACCGACGAGCTGCGCACCTACCCGGAGGACCGCGTCCAGTCGCCCCTCGATCGCCGGACGGCCTCGTTCTCCTTCACGCCAGGTTCACGCCCGGCGGATCCCCCGGCGCTCGACGGGGCGGGCGGTTCGGGTCTCGGTACCGACGGCTTCGCCGTCTTGGTGACCCGCACCGACCTGACCCCGCTGGCCCTCGTGGGCCTGCTGGCCCTGGGGGTGGGCTTCGGCGCCGTGCACGCCGTGGGCCCGGGCCACGGCAAGACGATCATGGCCGCCTACCTGGTGGGGACGCGTGGCCGTCCTCGGGATGCTGTGCTGCTCGGCATCATCGTCTCGATCATGCACACCGCCAGCGTGCTCGTGCTCGGGCTGGTCCTGCTGCGCGTCGACCGGTCCATCGCCACCGAGGCCGCCTACCCGGTGCTCACGGTGGTGTCGGGTGTCGCCGTCACCGGGGTGGG
>JAUJLZ010000316.1 GCA_030447125.1 Acidimicrobiales bacterium | reverse complement strand
CGCCACACCCTCACCGCCGGGGTGCGGGTGGCAGGGCCGCAGTTCGTGGTGCAGTCGCGGGCCGACCAGGAGCGACTGCTGGCGGGATGGGGCGACGTCCTCAACCAGTTCGCGGTGGAGCGAGGAGCCGTCACCCACCTGTCGTGGACCGACCTCGCCGCCCCCTCGGGGCTCGAGCAGCACCGGGGATGGCTCCACGGCGTCGAAGGCGGGACGGCACACCCGGAGGCGGCGGCCAGCTACGAGCAGCTCCTGGCCGGGGCAACCGCCACCGCCACCGCCCATGACGTCATTATCACGCTCACCGTCGACCGTGACCGCCTGGGCCGCCGGCGTGAGCCCGGCGACGCCGAGGCGCAGCTGGCCCGGGTGCTGGCCTCGTCCATGGAGGCGCTGCTGCGGGGCGCCCGTAGCGCCGGACTCTCGGCCGGCGACCCGCTGTCGGCGGCCGACATCCAGCGGTTGCTGCGCACCCGCCTCGATCCGCTCGCCGCCCGCCCCTGCGCCAGGGGCGGAAGGCTGGTCGAGCGCCTGGGCCTGGTGACCGCGGCCAACGCAGGCCCCATGGCCCTCGAGGTGGCGTGGCGTCATGTCCGCGTCGACGCCGCCTACCACCGGACCTTCCACGTCACCTCCTGGCCCCGCCTGCCGGTGGCACCGGCGTGGCTGGAGCCGTTCCTGGCGGGCAGCGGCGTCACGCGGGCCATGACGGTCGTCTTCTGCCCGGTGCCGGCGCACCAGTCCCGCCGGCGGATCGAGCGAGACCTGGTCAAGCTCGAGTCCGACGCGGCCACCAAGGAGGACAAGGGTCGGCGCATCGACGCCCGGCACCGGCGGGCGACGCAGTCCCTCCTCGACCGGGAGCAGGAGCTGGTCGCCGGCTTCGCCGAGATGGGCTACCTGGCGCTGGTCACGGTGTCGGCATCCAGCGAGGACGAGCTCGAAGAGCACGCCGAGATCGTCGAGCAGCTGGCCCGGGAGGCCGGGATGGAGCTGCGCTGCCTCGACGCCCGCCAGGACCTCGCCTGGGCCGCTGCGCTCCCGCTCGGCCTTGCCCCCAGGAGCCTTCTCACCTGAAGGAGGGCCGATGCCCCGAGCGTCGCTTCGCCTCCCGCTCCACCGCGGCACCACCGCTCACGTGGCCAGCGTCTACCCGTTCTCCGTCCAGGCCGCGTCCGGCCACCGAGGGGCCTACGTGGGGCTCGACCTGCTCGCCGGCGGGGCGGAGTTCTGCTGGGACCCCTTCGAGGCCTATGCGGCGGGGGCGGTCACCAACCCGAACTGCTGGGTGCTGGGCGAGCCGGGCAACGGCAAGTCGGCGCTGGTCAAGTGCCTTCTGTGGCGCATGGCCGGGATCTACGGCACGGGCGCCGGCGGCCGCTGGTTCGCCATCGCCGATCCCAAGGGCGAGTACGCCGATCTGGCGGGACGGCTCGGGCTCAACGTCGTGCGCCTGGCCCCAGGGGGAGCCACGCGGGTGAACCCGCTCGACGACGGGCCCGGTGCAGCCGGCGAGGCCGACGACCAGCGGACGCTTCGGCGTGCCGAGATGGTCGCCGCTCTGGCTGCCACCGTCCTCGGACGGTCCCTCACCCAGGTCGAGGACGCCGCCGTCTTCGCCAGTGTCGAGGAGCTGGGACGCCGTCGGGAGGCCGCCACCCTGGCCGACCTCGCGGCCTCGGTCACCAGCCCGTCGCCGGAGCTAGCGGGCCGCCTGCGGCGCAGCGCCGGCGAGGTCGCCGAGGACCTCGGCCAGCTCGCCTACGCCCTCGACAAGCTGCTCTCCCGCTCGCTGCGAGGCATGTTCGACGGGCGCTCCACGGTGCCGATGCGCTGGGACGGGCCCGGCGTCGTGCTCGACCTCTCGGCGGTGCCCATCGACTCCGAGGCGCTGCCGCTGGTCATGGTGGCCGCCGCCGGATGGCTGTCCCAGCTCATGGCCGGGCCCGGTCCCAGGCGGGTTCAGGTCATCGACGAGGCGTGGGCGCTGCTCGGCAACCGCCACACCGCCCGCTACCTCCAGACCTGCTTCAAGCTGGGCCGGACCTACGGCGTCGCAAACGTGTGCATCGCCCATCGGCCCTCCGACCTCGGCGCCCAGGCCGACGACGGGACGGCGACGGCCAAGATCGCGGTCGGGCTGCTGGCCGACGCCGCGACCAAGATCCTGCTCCGCCAGGCGCCCGACCAGCTCGAGGCGGCGACCACGAGCTTCGCCCTCTCCGAGCCCGAGCGCCATATCGTCGGCCACCTCGCTCGCGGCCGGGCGCTGTGGAAGGTGGCGGGCCGCTCGGCGGTGGTGCACCACATGCTGGGCGACGTCGAGTCGGCCATGTGCGACACCGACTCCCGCATGGCCGCCGCCTCCTCGATGTCACCTCAGGCGGCGTGATGGCCATGCTGGACCGCAACCGCATCGTGGCAGCGACCGACTTGGCTGCCCTTGCCGACGAGCTGCTGGGGCCGAGGCGCGGCACCTCCCGTTCGCCGACGTGGGCGTGCCCCAGCCCGCAGCACGCCCAGACGGGCCGGACGCCGCCGGTCAGCGTCTTCCGGGCCCGCAGCGGCGAGGAGCGCTGGCACTGCCACGGCTGCGGGATCGGCGGCTCGGCCGTCGACCTGATCATGGCCGCTCGCCAGGTGCCGGTCCGCCAGGCGATCGAGGAGCTCGGG
>JAUJLZ010000315.1 GCA_030447125.1 Acidimicrobiales bacterium | reverse complement strand
ACGAGGCCGTCGCACTCTCCGCAACGCCACGGGGTATAGCGCTCGCCCGGACGGGAACCCACGACGGCGACCATCTCGAACAACCTCTCAGCCGCCTGGGGCCCAAAGTTCCTGACTAGGCCCGGCACTCGCTGGGTGATTTGCTGCCAGGTGAAGTCGGCGGCACGGGCCTCAGCCACAGCTCGCGCGAACGCCTTGGTGGTCTCCGTGACGAGAAGGCGTTCCACCTCGACCTTGTCGAGAAGTCCATCACCATGATCGCCGAGCATCTGGCGCCGGGTCCGGGATAGCCCGACGTACATCGCCTGGTCGAGGTCGCGCCTCCGCTCATCGTCTCGCCCTCCGTAGCCTCCCGTGCCACTCATCGCATAGTCCTCCCTTGCGCTTGGCGTCTCTCGCCCACTACTGGTGGGCCTCGAGGCGGAGAACTGACACGGGTCCGAGGGTTTCGGCTACCGCCAGCCGAAATGCAGGTGGTTCTGGTGGCTGACGTCGCTGAACACGCCTGGTTCCCCGGCGAGGTCCGCCCATGGCAGCCCGATCTCACTCGGCCTGCCGGGTGGGGGGAGGCCGATGGCTTCGGTGGCCAGGTTCCTGGCCGCCCGGGAGCCGGGGGTGACGATCTCGCCGTCGACTGCGTAGATGTCCACTCCCCTGCCGTACCAGTGGTTGCTGATGCGGTCGCTGCCGGAGACGAACTTGGAGTGGCCGGTCTTGAGCACCGAGACGCTGATGGTGTGGCGCTCGACGGCCCAGGCCAGGAAGTCGACGACCCGCTGGTCGATGACGCCGTCGATGAGGTCCTGGCGAGCACCGGGCGTGAGGCTGAGGTTGGGGTGGTGGACCAGTGCCAGGGCATTGCCGCTGCCAAGCGGGGGCGCCGCCTCGTAGGCGGTGGCCTGCTCGAGGACCTTGGTGACGTACCAGTCGGCGTGGTTGTAGGCCCAGATGGCGTCGCGCAGTCGCTCCGGGTCGCCGGCCCCGGAAGCGCACAGGTAGTTGGCCGCCCCCCAGATGGCGTCGACCGGGTCGTAGCGGTCCTTGTCGCCGTCCCCGTCGCCGTCGACCCCGTAGGCGTTCCAGGTGGGCTGGAGGAACTGCATGGGCCCCCCTGCGCCCGCGAAGTTCTCACCGGAGTGGACGCCGGGAAGGGTGGAGCGACCGTGGTCGGTCTCCACCTTGCCGATGGCCGCCAGCACCGCCCAGCGCATGCCGCAGGTGGACTCGGCCGCCTCCTGGTAGACGGGCAGCAGATCGGCGGGGATGTCGGCCAGTGCGACGGGCGACGGGGTGCCGGCTACCTGGGCGACGGCCTGGTCGCCGCTGAGCATGACCACCACGAGCAGCACCAGGGCGGCGAGCACGACGGCCAGGAAGGCGACGACGGCAGCGCCCAGGACGACGAGGATGATCATGACGACTGCACGTCGGCGACCAGCCAGTGGCCGGTGAGCCGGTCCCGGACCAAGGTGAGCCGCCAGAAGACGACTCGTTCGGGGTCGAGTGCGCCGTCATCGACGACGAAGCGCTGGATCGTGAGGTCGACGAGGGCCCAGTCCTGGGAGCGCTCGCTGGTGACCAGGCCCACGACGTCGCCGGCGAAGGCGGTGTCCTGCGCCCGCAGCTCCGCCAGGGCCGCCTCGCCTCCGGAGGAGGAGGCCAGGTCCTGTTGCAGGCGGGGGACGACGTAGGGGGCGGATCGGGCCCGCACCGCTGCGGGATCCTCTGTGGTGCGGTAGTTGGTGCGCACGAGGGCGAAGCGGGCGGCCACGACCTCGGGGTCGGCCCACTGCGCCTTATCGAGGGGGGGAAGCGCGTCGGGCGGGACGGCCGAGGCGGGGACCGGCAACCCGAGACGAGTCCGTTCAGCGGGCTCTATGGCGACGGTGGCCCGGGCCGGGCCGGCCACCCGCTCGTCCCCGTACTGATGGACCGAGGTGGCCGTGGTCAACGAGAGAGCCGCCGGGCGGGCCGGCGCTCCCCGGGAGGGGCGCACGCGCCGAGTAGTGCGGCGCCGACGAGCAGCACCGCTGAACCAGCTCGTCGAAGGAAAGGAGCGGTCGTGCACCACTACTGGTTGGCGGGCGGGTCCTGGAGTGACAGGCCGAACCGGAATTCGGACTGTGGGGTCACCCCCCTCAGACGGCGGACCGTTGATCAAAGCGTTTACAACTGGATGACACTCTCGCTAGCGTCTCCCGCCCATGGCTACGGTCCTGGTGTGGGACGCATGGTCGACGTCGACGAGCTCGTGTCGGCAAAAACCATCGGCGAGCGCCTCGGGTTCAGCGGCGTCCACCTGGTCCACTACTACTTCCGCACCGACGCCACCTTCCCCGATCCCGTGTACGTCGTGCCCGACATGGCCCGCCCACTTCGTCTGTGGTGCTGGCCGGACGTCGAGGCGTGGTGGAGCACCCGCCATCATCGCCAGGCGGGGCCCGGCCGCGCTGCGGCCGATAGACAAAGCCCTTCCCTCTCCTAACGCGTCCTGGCAATATGGCGCGGCTGCTGAAGAGGAGGCCGATCGTGGTTGATGTACGTCGCACCCCGCCCCGCGCAAGCGCTCCCCCACCGCCGTACCGACGCTCGAACGGGCCGCGGATCGCCCTCGCGATTCTCGTATTCGTCGGCTTGGCGGCAGTAGGGGTGATCGTGTTCAACGCTCTCGACGAGCCGGC
>JAUJLZ010000314.1 GCA_030447125.1 Acidimicrobiales bacterium | reverse complement strand
CCTCCGACTCGCTCAGCACCCAGGAGATGCGCCGTCTCTACCGGTCGGTGCTGGAGACGCTGCACGACGCCATCAAGTTCCGAGGCTCCTCGCTGTCGGATCAGCAGTACCGGGACCTCTACGGCGTCGTCGGCAGCTACCAGAGCGAGCACAAGGTCTACGCCCGCGAGGGCGAGGCCTGCCGGCGTTGCCGCCAGCCCATCGTGCGGGCCCGGTGGTCGCAACGCTCCACCTACTTCTGCGCGGCCTGTCAGGTCTAGGACGTCGTGGGGCCTGGTGACGGAAGGCACCGCCTCGGCCCTTCCGACCAACTCCTGCGGGGTGCAGCCGAAGTGGCGCTGGCGGTCGCTCGCCGTCGCCTCTCAGACGATCCCCCGATCCCCGCTCCCCGGCGACTTCTGCCCTTCTTGGGTTTCGCCCACCTTCCCGAGCGCGCCCTCGCTGCCTTTCGTCGGGTCCTGGAAGAGGACGAGGGCCTGCGAAGCGCCACCCGCGACGCCACCGACGAAGCTTCCGTCGGTCGGGCTTCCTGGCTGTTCCTCGACCGGCCCGAGGGATGGGAGGACGAGCTCGACCTGCTTGGCGAAGCAGCCAACGAGATGGCCGCCGATGTGCGAGAGCAGCGAGAGGGATCTGTTGCCCGACGCCGGCTGCAGGCCGAGGAGGAGGTGCGGCGCCGGGCCGAAGGGGAGGTGGCCCACCTCGCCCAGGAGCTGGGTGAGGTCAAGGAGCTCTTGGCCGCCGAGCGCCGAGCCCGGCGGCGAGCTGAGTCCGACGCCGGACGCCTGCGTCGCCGGTACGCCGAACTGACCGCAGAGATCGAGGAGCGCCGACGCACGGAGTCGGCGCTGCGCCTGGCCCTGGAGGATGCGCGGGAAGAGGTGGCAGCGAACACCGGCGGCGACGGTGGCGGAGGCGGGCGGGCAGGGTCAGCGGCGGCCCCAGCCGACGGCGACGTGGGCGTCGAAGCGCGAGAAGACCAGGAGGTCTGGGACCATCGGGCCTTGACCTCCGCAGTGGGGGAGGCCACGTCGGCGCTCGTGGTCCTGTCGTCGGCGCTGGCCGAGGCGACACGTCTGTTGGTCCCCGACGAGTCCGCGACCACTGGTCCTCCTGGTCGCCCGCCCCGCCCACGCCAGGGGGAGCGCAGTGGGCCAGCCGGGGGCACACGGCGACGGCCCGTCCCCCTGCCCCCCGGGATGTTCGACGACAGCGTGGCCGCGGTCGACCACCTCGTGCGCGTCGGGCGCGTCCTGGTCGTCGTCGACGGCTACAACGTCACCAAGTTGGCTCGTCCCGACCTCTCCTTGCCGGAGCAACGGCGCTGGCTGGTCGACGCGGCAGTCGAGCTGGCGGCCCGCACCGGCGCCCACCTGGAACTGGTCTTCGACGGTGCCGGTGAACGGGCCAGCGCTCCGGCCGACCTCGGCCGGCGCATGGGTGTCCAGGTCCGGTTCTCCCCGGCGGGGACCGAAGCCGACGACCTCGTCCTCGACCTGGTCGCCCACACCTCGGTCACCCGGCCCGTGGTCGTCGCCTCCGACGACCGTCGGGTGCAAGACGGTGCCCGTCGCTTGGGCGCCAACGTGGTCACCAGTCCGCAGTTGCTCGCGGTCGTGCGTCGCCCGATCTGAGACCAAGGACAGGGGTCCATGTTCTGGGCACCGACCGGTGCTACCGTCGATGGCGGGCCGGCCCGACCCGCGGGCCGCACCGCCGGGGGACTGTGTGCAGAAGCTTTACCTCGTCGGGTTCACAGCAGGGCTCGACGGTCTCATCTTCAGCGTGCGCAAAGGGTCGACCTCTGGCGGCTTCACGGTCGAGCTCGACGACGCCTTGGTGCAGTTGGTCGCCGACGCCGAGCGCGTGCGCAACGGGAGCATGGTCGTGCAGGTTGCCGGGGAGTCACGCCAGGCTCGCCACTCCTGGCACGGCAGCGCCCTGAACCCGCGCGAACTGCAAGACCGACTGCGGGCCGGCTGGAGCGTCGAGGAGGTGGCCGAGGAGGCCGGCACCGACGTGGCCTGGGTGAACCGCTTCGCCGCTCCGGTCCGAGCCGAGCAGGCACAGGTGCTGAACCGGGCGCGCCAGCTCACCTTCGACAAAGCGCGCCTCGGGTCGTCGGCGGTGAACCTGGAAGCATCGGTGCGACGCAACCTGGCCGAACGAGGCCTACGCGTCCCTGACGACGACGCCGACGACGGATGGAGCGCCTTCCAGCTCGATGAGGGACTGTGGGTGATCCGCTTCGACTACACCTCTCGAGGACGGGCCCAGCGAGCGGAGTGGTTGTTCGACCTGGTCGAGGGACGTCTGCGCGCACGGGATCGGTTGGCCTCGCAGCTCGGCTACATCGGCACGGGTCGTCGGTTGCCGGCGCCGCCTCCCGAGGCCCCGCCTGAGCTCACCAGCTCTCGTGACCAACCGGGTGCCACGTCGACAAGGTCGGCCAGGAGAAAGCCGGTGACCAAACGATCTGGTCCCCATGCTGGTTCCCCCTGGCCGGGTCCGCCGACGAGCAGCGCCCCGACCAAGAAGGCCGTGGCGACCAACAGGGCTGCCCCCAAGAAGAAGGCGGTGGCCAAGAAGAAGGCGGTGGCCGAGAAGACGACGCCGAAGACGCCGAAAAAGGCACCGGCCACGAAGAAGGTGGCACCGAGGAAGGCATCGGCCAAAAAGGCGG
>JAUJLZ010000313.1 GCA_030447125.1 Acidimicrobiales bacterium | reverse complement strand
CACGACGACGTCGCTCGAGCGCTGGCGGCCGCGGTCGACGACCTCGCGTCCGAGGAACGTGCTCGCTCGACCCGCAGGCGGTCATCGGCGAGGTCGCAACGGGGGCCGGCGTCCCAGTCGGCCACCACCCAGCTCAGCATCCTCGACGCCACCGTTGCCTCCGAGCACGACCCGAACCCGGATCGACGGCCATGACCACGACCTCTCAGCACCGGCTCCAACCCACGAAGACCATGCCGTCGAACCACCGCACCGCCGATCACGACCACCACAGCACTCAGCCCTCAGCGCCCACAACCCCAACCCCCACAGACACTTGCCACGTCTTCGACGAGGCGGCGGGGCCGTCGCTGTCAACGCCGTGCTGACCCTCACCGCCCTGCGCGACCCCGAGTACCTGATCTCCTCGGTGGCCCTTGCCATCGACGAGTACTACGCCGGGGTGGGCGAGGCCCCGGGGGTGTGGACCGGCCGCTTCGCCGCCGAGTTGGGCCTGCAGGGCGTCGTGGACCCCGACCAGCTCCGGGCCCTGGTGCAGGGCCACCACCCGATCACCGGCGAGGACCTGCTGGCCGGGCGCCCGGAGCGCAAGGTCAACGCCTTTGACGCCACCTTCTCCGCTCCCAAGGGGGTGTCGCTGCTGTGGGCGCTGGGCAGCCCCGAGGTGTCCTCGACCGTCACCCGCTGCCATGTGGAGGCCGTCGAGCGAGCGGTGTCGTTGCTGGAGGACACCGCAGCCGTCGCCCGCCAGCAGACCAAGGGCGTGCGCCGGCGGGTGGCGACGGCCGGCTTCGGCGTGGCCACCTTCGTCCACCGCACCTCGCGGGAGGGCGACCCCCATCTGCACTCGCACTGCCTCATCGCCAACGTTGTGCGAAGGCCCGACGGCTCGCACGTGGCCTTCGACGCCAACCCGCTGCACGACTGGGCCAAGGCGGCAGGTTCGATCTACCAGGCCGAGCTGCAGCGATTGTTGTCCCTGCACCTCGGAATGGAGTGGGGCCCCGAGCGCAACGGCTGTCGGGAGCCGGTGGGCTTCAGGGCCGACCAGCTGCGGGCCTTCTCCAAGCGCACCGTGGCCATCGAAGCCGAGCTGGAGCGAAGCGGCGCCACCTACCAGAGCCCGGCGCAGCGCATGCGGGCCGACGACGACGCCTCGCTGGCCACCCGACCACGAAAGGACCACTCCCTCACCCCCACCCTGTTGGCGAAGCGCTGGGAGGCCGAGGCCCGAGCCGTGGGCCTGGGAAGCGCGGCGGCGGTGGAAGCGGCGGTGCTGGGCCGCCGGAAAGGGCCGGTAGAGCTCACGTCCGAAGAGGTGGTGACCGGGCTCCTTGACCCCGATACCGGGCTGTGCGCCAACGACGCCCGCTTCAGCGAGGCCAAGGTGGTGGAGCGCATCTGCGCCGCATCGGCCGGGCGCTGGAGGACCGAGCGGATCCTCGGCCTGGCCGAGGAGTTCCTGGCCTCCGAGCACGTGGTGCGCCTGGTGCCCGAGACCGCGGCCAGGCGCCGTCCGCCCGAGTGGTCGACGCTGGCCCACCGCCAGCTCGAGAACACTGTGCTGGACCGCTTGGCCCACCTGGTCGACAGTCCGGCGTCGGCCATCGACGCCCACCTCGTGGAGGCGGCGCTGTGCGCCGAGGGCCACCTCGGCTCGGATCAGGCCGAGGCGGTGGGGGCGCTGTGCGCCTCCGGGCCCGCCCTGCGGGCGCTGCTCGCCCCCGCCGGGTTCGGCAAGACCACCGCCGTGCACGCCGCCGCCTCCGCCTGCACCGCTGCCGGCCGGCCGGTGCTGGGGGTGGCCACCACCAACCAGGCGGTGGCCGGCCTGCGCTCGGTGGGCCTGGAGGCGATGACCCTCGCCCGGCTGCGCATCGAGCTCGAAGCTCGGCCTCTGGCCCCGGGCACCGTGGTGGTGCTCGACGAGGTGTCCCAGGTGGCCACTCGGGACGCCGCCGCGGTGCTCGAGGCTGTGGTCGCCACCCCCGGGGCCCAGCTGTGGTGCCTGGGCGATCCCCGCCAGTCCCAGGCCGTGGGCGCCGGGGGCCTGGCTGCCGAGCTCGCCCGCCTGGGCGCCGAGGGCGCCATCGTGGCCCCTGCCCTGGTGGTCAACCGCCGCCAGCGCCACGCCGAGGACCAACGGGCCCTGGCCGAGCTGCGGGCCGGCCATGCGTCTGCCAGCCAGGTGATGCGCACCGAGGCGGGCTGGGAGCACGAGGAGCTCACCCCCCTCGCCACCCGGGAGGCCATGGCCGAGGCGGTGGTGGCCGACGTCGAGGCCTTCGGCCCCGAAGCGGTGGTGGCCCTGGCCGTGTCCCACGCCGAGTGCGAGGACCTGGCCGACCGCATCCGCTCCCGCCTGCCCGACGCCGGTCACATCGGCGGCCCGGCGGTGGTGGGACCAGGATGGGGAAGCGCCCAGCGCTCCTACGCGGCGGGTGACCGGGTGCTGCTGCACACCAAGCCGGGGCCGGCGGGCCTGCACAACGGCTCGGTGGGCACGGTGGTGGCCGTCGAGGGCGGCGGCCTACGGGTGGCCTTTGACCGCGCCGGCGAGGTGGTGTTGCCCGCTGCGTTCGTGGCCGGCCGACGGGCCGACGCCAACCCCAACCTGTCCCACGCCTGGGCGCGGACCATCGAGGGCGCCCAGGGCGGCACCTGGGAGGCGGTGCACCTGCTGGCCGGCG
>JAUJLZ010000054.1:8586-9885 GCA_030447125.1 Acidimicrobiales bacterium | reverse complement strand
TGGCCGGGATGGTGACCGAGGCGCTGGGCAAGGCCACCCAGGCCCTGCTCGACGGGGACCTGGCCGTGGCCGACGACATCATCCGGGGCGACGACGTGCTGGACACGCTCACCCTCCAGATCGAGGAGCACTGCTACCAGTTGCTCACCCTGCAACAGCCGATGGCCAGCGACTTGCGGGAGGTGGTGACCGCCATCCGCCTCACGGCCGAGATCGAGCGCTCGGGCGACTTGGTGGCCAACATCATGAAGGCGGCCCGGCGGATGTACGGCGTGACCTTCGACCCCAAGGTGCGCGGCCTGATCGAGCACCTGGGGGAGCAGGTCCACCGGCAGTTCCGCCTGGCCATCGACGCCTACGTCGAGCGTGACGAGACCCTGGCCGCGGCCATCGACGACATGGACGACACCGTCGACGAGCTCCACGTCGACTACATCCAGGCCATCTTCGAGACCCACGAGCAGGGGACGGTCGCTCTCCAGCCTGCCGTCCAGCTCGCCCTGGTGGGCCGCTTCTACGAGCGCATCGGCGACCATGCCGTGAACATCGGGGAGCGGGTCCAGTACATGGTGACGGGGTGGCTCCCCGAGCACGCCGCCGCCGCCCGCCAGACCGTGCGCGACGCCGACGGGGACAACCTGCCTCTCCGGCCCTCCCACGAAAACGGCCCTGTCCCGGACTGATGCGCCTGCTCTGCACCAACGACGACGGGGTGCGAGCCCCGGGGATCGCCGCCGTGGCTCGGGCCTTGGTCGACGCCGGCCACGAGGTTGTCCTGGCCGCACCCGCCGACGATCGCAGTGGGGCCAGTGCCGCCATCGGGGGGATGCACGCCGACGAGACGGTCGAGTTCGGGCCGGTCGAGCTCGACGGACTCGAGGCGGCCACCTGCTACTCGGTGGCGGCTTCCCCGGCCCTGATCGTCATCGCCGCCTGCCTGGGCGCGTTCGGGCCTGCGCCCGACCTCGTGGTCTCGGGCATCAACGCCGGGGCCAACACCGGGCGCGCCGTGCTGCACTCGGGCACGGTCGGCGCCGCCCTGACCGCGGCCAACTTCGGCCGCTCGGGCCTGGCCGTCAGCCTGGCGGCGGGAGGCGACTTCCGGTGGTCGACCGCCGCCGACCTCGCCGTGGCTGCCCTGGCCTGGTTGGCCGAGGAGCCGCCCGGGAGCGTGCTGAACTTGAACGTCCCCAACCGTGAGCCCGGCGAGGTGCGGGGGGTGTGCACTGCTCCTCTGGCCACCTTCGGGACGGTCCGGGCGTCGGTGGTCGAGGCACCAGGCGGGCTGCAGATGGTGCT
>JAUJLZ010000054.1:6510-8486 GCA_030447125.1 Acidimicrobiales bacterium | reverse complement strand
CCGCCATCGAACACCGCCTCCCGGCCCCGACGGGATAGCAGGAACGGCGATGGGCTCTCCCCTGGTGGTGGTCACGGCGACGGTGCTGGTGATGGTCCTGGCTGCGGCGCTGGCGGTGAGCGTGGTGTCCTGCCGGGCGACGCGCCGCCGCCTCGCCGCCGAGGCCTCGATCGCCGCCGAGCACCTGGAGGACGCCCGGGCCACGGTGACCCGACTCGCCGGCGCTCTCGGGGCCATCCCCCAGGGCGTGGTGATCTGCGACGACACCGGACGGGAGGTGTTCCGCAACCAGATCGCCCAGGCCTATGTGCGGGGACGCCACGGCGAGGCCCTGGTGGAGCAGGCCATCCAGGAGCAACTGGCCGCCCTCCGGGCCGGAACCGAGCCGCAGCGCACCCTTGACCTCTACGGCCCTCCCCGTCGCGTGCTGGTGCTGTCGGCCCTCGCCCTGCCGGCCAGACCGCATTCGGCGGGGGCGCTGGTGCTCGTCGACGACGTGTCGGAGCGCCGCCGGCTGGAGGCGGTTCGTCGTGACTTCGTGGCCAACATCACCCACGAGCTCAAGACCCCGGTGGGCGCCCTCGGGTTGCTGGCCGACACCATCGTGGCCGAGGAGGACGCGACTGTCGTGCGGCGCTTGGCCGAGCGCATGACCGAGGAGGCCTTCCGGGTGGGTCGCATCATCGACGACCTCCTCGACCTGAGCCGCATCGAGGCCGAGGAGTCTCCGCGCAGCGAGCCGGTCCCGGTCCACGTGGTGGTGACCGAGGCCGTCGAGCGGGTCCGGCCCCTGGCCCAGACCCGGGGGATCACCATCGAGGTCGAAGCGCTGGCCCGGTGGCACTGCGTCCAGGGCGACCAGCGCCAGCTCGTCTCCGCCGTGGCCAACCTGTTGGAGAACGCCTGCAAGTACAGCGATGCCGGCTCGTCGGTCGAGGTCCGGTCCCGAGTCGAGCACGGTGAGGTGGAGGTGGAGGTGCGCGACCACGGCATCGGCATCCCCGGGCGTGACTTGGAGCGCGTGTTCGAGCGCTTCTATCGGGTCGACCCGGCTCGAAGTCGGGTGACGGGCGGGACCGGGCTCGGCCTGGCCATCGTCCGTCACGTGGCCACCAACCACAAGGGCGAGGTCCGGGTGGCCTCGCGGGAGGGAGAGGGATCGGTGTTCACCCTGCGACTGCCGTCTGCTTCGCACGTGGGCGACCCTCCGCTGGTCGGGGCCGTCGGTTCACCGCCCCAGGGGACGTCGAGGTGAGTGCCTCCACCGAAGCCCCGCCCACCCTCCTGCTCGTCGAGGACGAGGAGTCGTTCGTCGACGCCCTCGTCGTGGGCCTTCAGCGTGAGGGCTACCAGGTGCGGGTGGCCCGCGACGGGGCCGAGGCCCTCGAGCTGTTCGACCTGGTGCAGCCCGACCTGGTGCTCCTCGACGTCATGTTGCCCAGGGTGTCGGGTATCGACGTCTGCCGTCAGTTGCGGAGCCGCTCCAGCGTCCCCATCATCATGGTGACGGCCAAGTCGTCGGAGATCGACACGGTGGTGGGCCTAGAGGTGGGGGCCGACGACTACGTGTCCAAGCCCTACCGGCTGCGAGAGCTCGTGGCCCGCATCCGGGCTGCGCTGCGCCGGGTGCCGGTGGGCGCCGCAGTGGACGACGGACTGGGCGGGATCGACGGCGTGGTCGAGGTGGGCGACGTGCACCTCGACGCCGAGCGCCACGAGGTGCGGATCCGGGGGACCGACGTGGCCCTGCCCCTCAAGGAGTTCGAGCTGCTCGCGCTGTTCTTGACCAACGCCGGTCGGGTGCTCACTCGCGACACCCTCATCAATCGGGTGTGGGGCGCCGACTACGTGGGCGACACCAAGACCCTCGACGTCCACGTCAAGCGCCTCCGGGCCAAGGTGGAGGACGATCCTGCGGCCCCCTCACGCATCGTCACCATCCGGGGCCTGGGCTACAAGTACGAGCGGGCCCGGGC
>JAUJLZ010000054.1:0-6410 GCA_030447125.1 Acidimicrobiales bacterium | reverse complement strand
GCATCGTGGTGGCCAACCTCGACCGACTCGACGATCTCGAGGCCTTTGTCGACGCCGTGGCCGACTGGATGGAACGACCTCGTAGAGGTGGGACGTCCCCTCTCGGGGCCCCACGCCGGCTCTACCATGGCGCCCGTGGACGCCTCTCCCGGTCGGCGTGCGCTCCGCCCCCCGCCGCCTCCTGCCGGCGCCGCCGTCCCTCCGTCGTTCGCCCGCCTGGCCCGGACCCACGCCCTGTCCACGGCCGGCGACACCCTGGTGGCCACCGCTCTGGCCGGCTCGTTGTTCTTCTCCATCTCGCCCGACGCCGCTCGGACACGAGTGGCGCTGTACCTGGTGCTCACCATGGCCCCCTTCGCCGTGGTGGCCCCCCTCATCGGACCGTGGATCGACCGCAAGGCCGGGGGCCGACGGTCGATGGTCGTGCTCTCCGCCGCCGCCCGAGCCGTCATCTGCCTGCTCATGGTGGACGACATCGACGGCCTCCTGCTGTTTCCGGAGGCCTTCGCCGTGCTCGTCTTGGCCCGGGGGTACCAGGTGGCCCGAGCCTCTCTGGTGCCCGGCCTGGTGCGCGACGAGTCCCAGCTGGTGGAGGCCAACTCCAAGTTGGTGCTCGTCAGCGGGGTCGTGGGGCTGCTGGCTGCCGGCCCTGGGGTGGCCCTGCTCCAACTCGGCCCGTCCTGGGTCTTGGGCCTGGCCGCCATCGTCTTCGCCGCCACCACCCTGTCCGCCTATCGCATCCCCCGGACCCGCGTGGCGGCAGGGCGGGCGACCTCGGCGGAGCGGGCGGAGCTGCGGGGAGCGGGCATCCTGCTCGCGGCCAGCGCCATGGCCGTCCTGCGGGCGGTGGTCGGCTTCATGTCGTTCCTGGTGGCCTTCGCCCTGCGCGGCCAGAACGCCCCACCGTGGTGGTTCGGGTTGGTCCTCGCCGCGGGCGCGGTGGGCGCCCTGGTGGGTGCCGGACTGGCACCCCGGCTCCGGCGGCGCGTGCACGAGGAGCGCATCCTCCTGGGGTCCCTCGTGATGGTGGCGGGCGTGTCCGTGGCCATGCTGGTTGTCAGCGGCCGGATCGCCATAGCCGTGCTGGCCGCTGCGGTCGGCTTGGGGGCCACGGCGGGCAAGCTGGCCTTCGACTCGATCGTCCAGCGTGACGCCCCCGACGCCAACCAGGGCGCCTCCTTTGCCCGCTTCGAAGCCCGCTTCCAGCTGGTGTGGGTGGCCGGAGCCTTCTTGCCCGTGGTCCTGCCCATCCCCCTCACCGTGGGCTACGTGAGCATCGGCGCCCTCTGCGGACTGGCCGCGTTCCTGTACGCCACCGGCCGGCGCATCAGTGCGGCCCAAGTGACGTCGACGGTCGCCGCCGGTCGGGCCCGGGCCAGCGAGCGCCGCTCCCACCGGGCGGCACGAGCGGAGCGGACCTCGGACGCGTGAGGGCTGTCGTCCTGGCCGACACCCACCTGCGGGCCGGATCAGGGCGTGGGCTTCCCGCTCGCGTCGTGGCCGAGCTGGCCCAGGCCGAGGTGGTGCTCCACGCCGGTGACATCCTCGACGGGGCGCTGCTCGAAGAGCTGCAGACCTTCGCGCCCACCCACGCCGTGCTGGGCAACAACGACCACGAGCTGGTGGGGGTCCTGCCCGAGCGCCTGGAGCTGACCCTCGCCGGCGTGTCCGTGGGCATGGTGCACGACAGCGGGCCCCGCCAGGGCCGGGAGGCTCGGCTGAGACGCGGCTTCCCCGGCGCCGACCTGGTCGTCTTCGGCCACAGCCACATCCCCTGGGACGCACCCGGCCTCGGCGGCCAGTGGTTGCTCAACCCCGGGTCGCCCACCCAGCGCCGGGCGCAGCCCCACCCCACCTTCGCCCTCATGGACCTGGCCGAGGGGCACATCCAAGGCATCGAGATCGTCGCCCTGTAGCACCGGGTGATCGACCTCGGTTCAGGTGGTGCGACGTCCGTTCAGGTGGAGTGGGGATCGATGTCGATGCGGGCCAACCACAGACCGGGTGCGTCGATCTCGGCCGGCGTGGGCAGCTCCCGCTCCGACTGCCACAGGCGGGCCAGGCCGTCGCTTCCTGCCCGCTCCACCACACCTGCGACGAAGGCGGCGCCCCGTTCGTACTGGCTCCGGCCCAGCTCGAGGCCGAAGAGGTGCTCCACGAAGCGGTCGGCGCTGCCCGCTTCGACCCGGCGCCGGTGGAGGGCCTCGGTGAGCATGGCGTAGGAGCCGATCAGCGTCGGGCCGACGCTGTCCATGACGTGGTCGACGTAGCCCACGATGGCCGCCACCAGGGCTTCGAGTCGGGGGAGCATGGCCCGCTGCTCGTCGGTCTGGATGGCCCCGAGCAGGGCCGACGGGTCACCCAGGGCCTGCTGCAGGGAACCCAGATCCGACGGGTCGACACCGCCCAGGCTCGCCTCCAGCGCGCCCGGCTCGACTCGGAAGGCGTCGACGTAGTCGGCCACGAGCTGCTCCAGGCGGGAGCGTACGTGGGGAAGCCCGAGCACGGCGTGGGTGGTCAGCTCCGACAGGCACAGCCACAGCCGGAGGTCGTCGCCGGGGACGCTCCACTCCTCGCCGAACGCGGCCACGTTGGCGCTGACGATCATCAGCTGGTCAGATGCGGGCCGGGGTAGGGGCAGGTCGTACTGGCCGAAGGACCGCAGGGCCAGGTGGCCGACCATGGCGCCCGACTGCATGCCGAGCATCATCGGCCCGATCATGGTGAAGATGCCCCCGAGGAGCTGGGCGGTGGGATCGGTGGGCCCGTCGTCGTCGCCGGCGTTGCCGGCGGCTGTGAGCGACGATGACAGGCGCTCGAGCAGGGGGCGGTAGGCGTCGAGGGTCTGGCGGGCCCACTCGGACCGGGTGACGGGGACGAAGCCCACCACCGAGCCGGTGGTGGAGGTGGGCAAGCCGGTCGTGTCGGCCACCCGGAGCTCGGCCACCCGGGACAGTTCCTCCAGGCGGATCCGCTCCAGCGGGTCGGGATTGGCTTCGGCCACGCCGTTGGTGGCCACCTGGGTGGCGAACTGACGGGCCGCGTCCCAGCTCAGCGGCCCCTGCGACTGGAGCATGCGGGCGAGGTCACCCAGGAACGGCATCCCTTCGAAAGGGTTGTCGCCGAATGGACCACGGTCGGCCATGCGGGCATGGTAGGCCCATGACGAGGCCATCCCACCAGCAGACGGTTGCCGTGATCGGCACTGAGGGTGGTCTCACCCAGTGCGTGGTCTCCCTCCTCGAGGCCTCGAACGGCCCTGGTTCGGTCCTGCAGTCGGAGGACGTCGACCACCTGGAGGGCGGTCTGCCTGCGGGCATCCGCACCCTCGTGCACCTCGACCGCTGGGCCTGTCCCACCCCTGACGACGACCAGCAGTCCCGGTACCGGCGCCTGGTAGCGGCGGCATCGGCGGGTGACATCGACCACGTCGTCGTCGTCTCCAGCGCCGCCGTGTACGGCGCCTGGGCCGACAACCCCGTCCCCCTGTGTGAAGACGCCGTCCTGCGCCCCAATCCGGGAGGCGACTACGCCCTGGCCAAGGCCGAGAACGAGCGTCGATGGGGGTCGTGGGCCAACGACCGGCCCGGCGCCACCCTCTGCATCTTGCGTCCGGCGCTGGTGGTGGGCGACGACGAGGAGCAGTGGTTGGCGGTGGCTCTGCGAGCCGCCACCCGCTGGGGCATCGGTGACGCCCAGGCGGCCACGCAGTTCGTCCACGCCGACGACCTGGCCTCGGCGGTGGTCCTGGCCGTGAAGCAGACCCTTGACGGAATCTACAACGTGGCTCCCCAAGGTTGGTTGGCCGGAGCCGAGGTGCAGGAGCTGGCGGGCACCCCGCTGCGTGTGCCCGTCCCCCCGGCGCTGGCGGGGATGTTGGCGCGGTGGTGCTGGAGCCGGGGTCTCGGCGGGATGGCGCCGGAGTGGATCCCCTACGCCACCCACCCCTGGGTGGTGGCCGGCGATCGGCTCCGAGCCGAGGGCTGGACGCCGGAGTACAGCGGGGAGGAGACGCTGGTGACGTCCTACCCCATGACGCTCTGGGCTCGCCTCGGGCCCAAGGCCCGCCGAGTCCTGACCTTGGTAGCCGGGGCGGGGGTCGGCCTCGGACCACCGGTCAGCGCTCTGGCCCTGGTCCGGCGCCGGCGCAGACGGTCGGGTTCCTAGGCCGACGAGCGCTCAGCCGGTCGGGCGGGTGCCGAGCACCACGGCCACCGTCTCCCGCCCGCCCCCGCGCAGCACGGCGAGGTCCACCCGGTCGCCGGGTGAACGCTCTCGCAGGGCGATGACCAGGTCCGACATCGACCGCACCTCCTGGTCGGCCATGGCCACGATCACGTCGTCGGCCCGCAGACCGGCACCGGCCGCAGGACCGTCGGCCACCACGTCAACCACCACCGCACCGCCCGCCACTCCCGCGTCCTGGGCCGAAGCGACGTCCAGGTCTCTGCCTTCGATCCCCAGCCACACGTGGACGGCCCGACCGCTGGTGATGATGTCGTCGGCCACCGAGCGGGCGATGTCGATGGGCGTGGCGAAGCCCAGGCCCTCGGCGCCGGTCTCGGAAAGGGCGATGGCCGTGGTGATCCCGATGACGGCCCCGTCGCCGTCGAGCAAGGCCCCCCCCGAGGAGCCCGGGGCGATGGCGGCGTCGGTCTGGATCATGTCGAGCAGGGGCGCCCCCTCGGCGCTGGGCACCCGGCGGCCCAGGGCGCTGACCACCCCGGTGGTCACCGACGACCCGCCGATGAGGCCGAGCGGGGAGCCGATGGCCACGGTGGCCTGGCCGACGCGCAGGCCGGCGGCCGACCCCAACGTGGCCACCTCAAAGGGTGCGCTGTCGTCGATCTTGATCACGGCGACGTCGGTGAGGGTGTCGGAGCCGATCAGCTCGCCCCGGTGCTGGCTGCCGTCGGCCAGGACGACGTCGATGTCCTCGGCCCCGTCGACGACATGAGCGTTGGTGAGCACGTGGCCGTCGTCGCGGAACACCACGCCCGAACCGATGCCGCCACGATCGCCGGAGACCTCGATGCGTGCGATGGCGGGGCTGGCCTGCTCGGCGATCTGCACCACCCGGTCGCTGGCCGCCGCTTCCCCCGGGGGGATGACGGGCGTGACCAGCTCGCCGACGGCGTCTGAGGGGGTGTCGGAACGGTCGAGCGCTCCGGTGGCGGCGATCAGGCCGACGGTGAGGACCGATCCGACCAGGCCCGAGACGAGGGCGACCCCCCATCCGGGGGCGGCTCCTCGAGGACGGCGACGGGAGGTGGCTGGGACCTCCGAGGGATGGCGCCACAGGCGGTCGTCGGGTGGGGGTGGGGCCCGGAACTCGGAGGGCCCGACGCCCTGGCCCTCGTCGGGTTCACTCCGCTCCATGGCCGCCGAGACTAGATCCGGGACCGGTGTCGTCGGTCGCGGGTCGGCGGTAGACCGAGACGTGGTGGGAGCTGTCGTCAGCGAAGGGCTCGCTGTGCCAGCCGGCGTGGCGCCGGGCGAGGGTGAGCCCGGCCTCGGCGGCCATGTCGTCGAGCTGGGCGGGCCGGGAGTAGCGGATGTGCCAGGGGCGCAGGCGAATGCCTGCTGCGGTGATGGACACGATGGACCCTTCGACGGTCTGGGTGAGCGGGTCGCGCCGGGTGACCTGGAGCACCACCCGATCGGCGTCGATGGCCGACGGAGTGACCGCCCCGGTGAGGCTGTCGGGCTCGGGGCCGGGCACGAAGGCCTCGATCACCAGGGCCCCGCCCGGACGCAGCCGGCGGGCGACGTTGGCCATGGCGCGGCGCTGGGCCTCGGCGGAGGCCAGGTTGAACCAGGTGTTGTAGGCGGCCAGGACCACGGCGAAGCCACCAGGGACCTCGACGTCGACATCGGCGAAATCACCCAGCACCACCGCGATGGCGTCTCCACCGGGCTTGGCTCGCAGGCGCTCGACCATGGCCGGGGAGGCGTCGATGCCGTGCACCACCAGACCGGTCTCCGCCAGCGGTAGGGCCAGGCGGCCGGTGCCTATGCCGAGCTCGAGGACCGGCCCACCTTCGGCGAGCGCAACCACCAGGGCGACGGTGGCCTCCACGTCGGAGACGTCGCCGTACCAGTCGTCGTAGACGTCGGCGAAGCCCTCGCCGTAGCTCGAGGGGTCGAAGCCCTGCACCGGCGGATCATCGCAGGTGGGGTGCCTGCGATGGATGCTTCAAGCCCCGTAGCGGGTGGGGTTGTGGCGAAACTGCTCTTCTTCGACGCCGGAGTCGAGGGGTGGCCGTGCAGGCTTTTGCGTCTGCTCCTCCACCAGCTCATCGGGCACAGGGCCGATCAGGTCGTCCAAGGCGGCGCTGATGGCGGCGGACACGTCGTCAGGCTCGTACGGCTCGATCGATGGCATGGCCTCTCCCCGGCTCGGTGTTCCC
>JAUJLZ010000312.1 GCA_030447125.1 Acidimicrobiales bacterium | reverse complement strand
TCGATCCAGTCCCGGCCGGTGATGCCCAGGTCGTAGAGGCCCTCGGCCACGTAGATGGGGATCTCCTGGGGACGCAGGATGCGTACGTCGGCCACGCGGGGGTCGGCGATGGTCGCTTTGTAGTCGACGGCCGAGCTGCGGCTCACGGCCAGGTCGGCAGCTTCGAACAGCTCCAGCGTGGCCCGCTCCAGTGATCCCTTGGGCAGCACCAGGCGCAGCATCAGCGGGCTCGCCTCGACGACCTGCCCGTCGTTCTGACCCCTCGAACGGTGGTGATCACAACCGCTGGTGAGGTCAGAACACCCGGAGGGGGTGGCGACGGAGCCATCAGCTGCTGCGCTTGGGGAGCTGGCGCAAGAGGTCGGCCATCTCCAGGGCGCACTCGGCCGCCTCGTAGCCCTTGTTGCCAGCCTTGGCCCCGGCCCGCTCGAGGGCCTGTTCGAGCGTGTCGGTCGTCAACACGGCGAAGGCGACGGGGATGCCCGTGTCGAGCGCGACCCGCTGCAGCCCGGCCGCGCACTGGCCGCCCACGTGCTCGTGGTGGTCGGTGTCGCCCCGGATGACCGCACCCAGGGCGACGATGGCGTCGACGTCGCCCGAGGCGGCCAGGCGCTGGGCCACCAGGGGCAACTCGACGGCGCCCGGCGCCCAGACCACCGTGATGGAAGACTCGTCCACGCCGTGGCGCACCAGGCCGTCGCGGGCCCCGGCCAGCAGCCGCTCGGTGACCAGGTCGTTGAAGCGGGCGCAGACCAGAGCGACCCGCAGGCCCTCACCGCGCAGGTTGCCGACGTAGGTGGTCATGGCTCAGAGCCTTCCACGTCGTCGCTCCCACGGCCATCCAGGTTGGGCAACAGGTGACCCATGCGCTCCCGCTTGGTGCGCAGGTAGTGGATGTTCTCGGGGTTGGGGATCGACTCCAACGGCACCCGTTCGACGATCTTGAGGCCGTAGCCGTCGAGGCCGCCGTACTTGGCCGGGTTGTTGGTCATGTAGCGCATGGTGGTGATGCCGAGGTCGACCAGGATCTGGGCACCGATGCCGTACTCGCGGCTATCGGCCGGAAAGCCCAGCTCGACGTTTGCGTCGACGGTGTCGCGACCCCGGTCCTGGAGCTCGTAGGCCCGGATCTTGTGGCCGAGCCCGATGCCCCGACCCTCGTGGCCCCGGAGGTAGACCACGACGCCGAGGCCCTCACCGGCGATGCGCTGCATGGCCGCGTCGACCTGCACTCCGCAGTCGCAGCGCAACGATCCGAACACGTCGCCGGTGAGGCACTCGCTGTGGACTCGCACCAACACGTCGTCCTGGCCCTGCACCGCGCCCTTGACCATGGCGACATGCTGCTCACCGTCGAGGACCGACTCGTAGACATAGGCGGTGAAGTCGCCCCAGTCGGTGGGGATGCGGGCTTCGGCGATCCGGCGTACCAGACGCTCGGACTGACGGCGGTAGCGGACCAGATCGGCGATCGAGATCATGAGCAGGCCGTGGGTGGCGCAGAAGCGCTCCAGCTCGGGGATGCGAGCCATGGAACCGTCTTCGTTGACGACCTCGCAGAGCACGCCGGCGGGGCGCAGGCCGGCCATGCGGGCCAGGTCGACGGCCGCCTCCGTGTGGCCGGCCCGCTTGAGCACGCCGCCGGTGCGATAGCGCAGCGGGAAGATGTGGCCGGGGCGGGCCAGGTCACGGGGACGGGTGGCCGGGTCGATGAGGGCGCCGATGGTGGCCGAGCGGTCGGCGGCCGAGATTCCCGTGGTGGTGGTGGGCCGGTAGTCGACGGAGACGGTGAAGGCGGTGCGTTGGCTCTCGGTGTTGTCGGCCACCATGAGGGGCAACTCGAGCTGGTCGAGGCGTTCCCCCTCCAAGGGCATGCAGATGACCCCCGACGTGTGGCGCACGAAGAAGGTGATGCGCTCGGGAGTGGCGAACTCCGCCGCCATGATCAGGTCGCCTTCGTTCTCCCGGTCCTCGTCGTCGACCACCACCACCACCTCACCCCGGGCGATGGCCGCCACCGCCTCGGTGATCGAGGCCAGACGGGTGCTGCGGGGAGCGCTCACCGGTGGACCACCAGTCGCTCGACGTACTTGGCCACCAGATCCACCTCCAGGTTCACGCGGGCGCCGGCCGCCTTGGTCCCCAGTGTGGTCACTGCCGCGGTGTGGGGCACGACGGCCACGGTGAAGGCGCCGTGGTTGACGCCGACCACCGTCAGGCTGACGCCGTCGACGGCGATGGAGCCCTTCTCGACCACATAGCGGGCCAGGTGGCCGGGCAGGCGCACGGCCAGGTCGGGAGCGGGGGCCAGGACCTGGCCCACGGCGTCGACGTGGCCCTGCACGAGGTGGCCGCCGAGGCGGTCGGCCAGGCGCAGCGGGCGTTCGAGGTTCACGAGGTCACCCGCCACCAGATCACCCAGGGTGGTGCGGGCGAGGGTCTCCTGGCTGAGGTCGGCTTCCCACCACCGCTCTCCCATGGCCACCAGGGTGAGGCAGCAGCCGTCGACGGCGATGGAGTCGCCGACGGCGGCGCCGTCGAGGACCTTGTGGGCGGCGATGCGCAGGCGCCCGTGAGCGCAAGCCTCGACGCTCCCCACCTCCTCGATCAGGCCGGTGAACACCTACAGGCTCGCTTCGCTCGCCGGGAAGGGCGGGGAGTCGCCTCCGGCGACGCTCATGGCCGTTCCGCCCGAGC
>JAUJLZ010000311.1 GCA_030447125.1 Acidimicrobiales bacterium | reverse complement strand
ACGCCGCCGCAGACCGCCAGTCGCATCGGGACATGTTACAACCGAAGTTTGACCACCACTTCCTCCGGGCCTCGCCCCGGGCTGCACCTGGCCGCCGCCCGCCAGCTCCTGTCCCCCGGCGACGACACCCGTCGCTGGAAGCGGTGTCGGCGCCGCGGTTGACCCACTACCATCGCCGCTGTTGTATCTGGTCCTCTTGTACCTGGCCCTGGTGGTCTTCTCGGGGGTGTCGTCATCCCCCAGAGCTGGGGTCGGTCGAGGTGGACGAGGAGGGCCTGCACGTTCCGGGTGCTCAGGGGGGCGCAGCCATGCTGACCAGCCTGCATGCACTTTGGGGGAACGGTCGGTTGAGGGTCAGGCAGAACCTCTACGGTGGCGCATTGGGGTGGGGCAAGGGCGTGCTCGTCGAAGACCGCCAACCCGGCCCTGAGCCGTCGCTGTGGTTGCTCCCGGGCCCTCGGGCCGAGCAACTGGCCGAGGCGTTGGAGTTGGCCCGGGCCAACGCCCAGCGCCCCCACCAGCTGGGCCGGCGATGACGACGTCCTCCCCTGCGGGGCAGGTGTCTGGCCCCGGCCCGGACGGCGGGTCACCTCCATTGCCCTTCAAGAACGGCCCTCGCGTCCTTCGGGGATGGATCGCCCTCATGGTCGCCATCCCCGTGGGTTGTCTGACCGCGGATGCGTTGACCCCATCCGGACCCACAGCGCCCAACGCCTGGTGGTGGTTCGCCGGCACGTACCTGACTCTGGTGGTCTTCTCCGGGCTGCTGTTCATCCCCCAGAGCTGGGGGTCGGTCGAGGTGGACGACGAGGGTCTGCACGTGCGCGGTCGCCTCGTGGTCCCCGTCCACCGCCTCGGTGAGGTCCGGTTGCTGAGCGGCCATGTGGCCATGCTCACCAGTTGGTTCCCGCATGGGAGAACGGTCGGTTGAGGGTCAGGCAGAACCTCTACGGTGGCGCATTGGGGTGGGGCAAGGGCGTGCTCGTCGAAGACCGCCAACCCGGCCGTGAACCGTCGCTCTGGTTGCTGCCCGGCCCGCGGGCGGAGGAGATGGTGGAGGCGTTGGAGGCAGCCCGGGCCAACGCCCAGCGCCGCCACCAGCTGCGCCGCGATGACCGCTGACGGCCCCTACTTCCCCAGTCCTGTCGACCTGTCGCCCTGGCCGACCGCTCCAGGGTGGTGGAGTGGCCGGCTGGGGGGCCTGACGGCCAGTTCCGATGTGGTGGTGGGCGAGATCCTCGACGAGGGACTGGTCCTGTGCCGCGGACTGGCGGGTTTCCCGAGGAGCCCGACCCCCACTGGACCCCTTACCTCTGGCCGCTGAGCCCTTCGTTTCGGTCGTTGTCGACCCGGACCCTTTGGCCTGGATGCTGACTGCCGGGCCGGCGACGGGGCGCCGGTCGCGCCGAATGGGTCGGCCGGGGCCGGTGCCCGACCTCCAACAGCTCACCACCACCGCCGCCGCCACCACCACGCTGCAGCGCGCTCCGGTCTGGCGCTCGGACTCGCCGGAGCGCACGGTGCGGGCCTTCGGGACCGACGACGGGCTGTGGCTGCTGGAGGGCGACGGCGATCCGGGGGCGGTAGTCGGGCCGCAACGAGTGGGCGCCGGGATAGATCGACCATCTGGCCCGACAGCTCCTCGAAACTCCCCACCGCCGGTGACCGGCGCCTGGCTCTCGGCCATGTCAGGGTGAGGTTCAAGTGGCCCTTGCAACGCCGCCGCCGAGGAATCGTGCTTGGTGTCGGGCCCGATCGCATCTCCACCGCATCACCCGCATGCTCTGAAGAGCAGCCACCAGCCCGTCGAGGTGGAAGAGCCAACTGCTGAGGGTAGACGGCCACACCGCCCTGGTGCGACAAACGGCATGAGAATGTGGCGAAAGAGACTTGCAATACGTCCAGTACGCACGTACCGGTCAAACGGCGCAGGTTGGATCCGGTCTACCTCAATACTCCCGACCGCATCGGCGGCACCGTCGCCGAGCTGCCCGTCAACAACGTGACCATCCGCGAGTACCGCTGGCAGTAGTACGAGGCGGGCGGATGAGACCTCGCCTGGCAGCCCTGGCCTCAGTCACGGCTACTTGCACATTGGTGGCGGGCTGTCAGATCGGCTTCGGAGACGAGGAGAACACCGTGCCCGCAGTGTGGGACCTACGTACCAGCCATCGCATCGAGGACGTGAACTGGCCCCAGGACATCGGCAGCGACAGCTTCCAGGTCTATCCCGAGCCCGGGGAGCTCACCATCCTGCTCCCCGAAGGCGTCTCCATCGAGGGCCCCTTCGATGTGATCGCCAACCGGCCGCCGGGTGACACCACCAGCGCCCTGCTCGAGAAACAGCTCCGACGGCCCCACCATCGACCTCGCGGCCCGCGCCCTCAGCGACGGTCGCGCCTACCCCACCGTCAGCGTCTTCTGGGACCGAGACACGCCCAAGGTCGGCTGAGTACGAGCCGGGTGGATGTCGCGGTCCATGCTCGTGAAAACCAGGAGCCCTGGCGACGGACCGCCTCGGTAGCCTCGCTCCCCGTGACTGAGGCCACCGCCAGACGGTCCCAACGCGGCGGGCTCGACGATCACCCGTGCGTGCAGGCCGCCGGGCGCGTGGCCGCCGAGCTGTTGGCACCCCAGGCCGAGCACGTCGATGTCGACGGCGTCCCCGCCAGCCACGTCGAGGCCCTGGCCGGCGCCGGCC
>JAUJLZ010000310.1 GCA_030447125.1 Acidimicrobiales bacterium | reverse complement strand
CGTCGAAGCTGATGTCGAGGGCGCTGGCGTAGGCCCGGGACATCTCGATCCCCTGGAGCGGGACGTAGCTGCCCTGGTAGACGACCTCCTCGATGCTGGCGTCGAAGAAGAAGGTCAGGTAGACGCCGGTGGCGATGAGGATGACGAACGACCACAGGGCCAGCTCGCCGAGCAGGAACGACCAGTGGTCGGGGAAGACCTTGTCGAGGGCCTTGCGGGCGAAGCCGGCGGCGCCGATGCGGGCGTCGAGCCAGCGGGCCGTGCGCCGGCTGAGGGGCGTGGCCCTGGCGATGGCGGCCTCGGTGCCGTTGGTATCGGTGCCGTTGGTGCTCACGATCGTCCCCGATCCCAGAAGCCGCCGCCCACCGGGGCGGAGAAGTCGCCGGTGGCGATCAGGAACCCCTCGTCGTCGACACTGAGGGGGAGCTGGGGCAGCGGCCGGGCGGCAGGTCCGAAGACGGGCTCGGCCCCGTGCAGGACGTCGAAGGTCGACTGGTGGCACGGACACAACAGCAGGTCCAGGTCGGTCTGGTAGAGCCCGACGGGACAACCGGTGTGGGTGCACAGCTTGGAGTAGGCCACGATGTCACTCACCACCCAGTCCTCCCGCCCGGGGAGCGGGACGAACTCGTCGATGTCGACCTGCAGGAGCAGGGTGGGGGCGTCGGCGTCGTGGACGTGGCCCTCCGGCCACGCCGTCAGCAGCGAGGTGCGCGACAGTTGGGCCGGGCGGATGGGCTGGCCGTCCGCGTCGACCAGGCGTAGCGGGGGACCGGCGCCTCCGAAGGCGGTGACCTTCAGTCCCTCGCCCGGCCGGGGGCCGAGGGAGCGGATGGGGAACAGCGCGGCCAGGCCCAACGCTCCCAAGGCCCCCAAGCCGAGCTTGGCCAGCAGGCCCCGCCGGGCCAGGGTCTGCTCACCGGCCTCGAACGAGGTGGTGAAGGCGGCCACCTCCTCTTCGGTGGAGGCCAGGGCGTGGCGGTCCTCGACCACCTCGTCGCCGGGCATGAAGTACCGGGCCCACACCGCCACGGCCAGCCCGATGCCCCCCAGGGCCAGGGCCAGGGCCACCCCCTCCCACTGAGCCTGGCCACCGAGGATGTAGACCACGGCCAGCATGACGGCGCCGACGATGCTGGTGACGAAGCCGGTCGCGACCAGGCGCTCGGCCCGGTCGTCCACCCGCTCGGCTCGCTTGCGCTCCCGCTCCCCGTCGGGGCTCATCGTCCGGCCTCCGCCGGCGCGTCAGCGGGCCGCACCGGCTGCGAGTCAGGTTCGGCTTCACCATGGCGGCGCCGGCCGATGAGGAACACGGCCAACATCATCCCACCGGTCCCCACGACCACGGCCACGAAGCCCTCGGGGATGGGACCCACCCGCCCGAGGGCGAAGCCCCCGGGGTCATCCAGGTCCTGCAGCGTCTCCACGTAGAGCACCATGCTGTTGAGCTCCTCCTCGGTGAAGGCGGCCGGGCTGAACACCGGCATCAGGCCCGGCCCGATGATCATGGCCTCGTAGACCTGCACCGGCGTGGCCTCATCGAGGCTGGGGGCGTTCTGGCCGAAGCTCAGCGCGCCGCCGGCGCCGGTGGCGCTGTGGCAGGCGGCGCAGTTCCCCCGGAAGAGGTCGCCACCCTCCTGCAGGTCGCCGGCTCGGAGATCGACGTCGGGGATCTCGGGGCCCTCGCCCAGCGAGGCGACGTAGGCCACCAGGTGCTCGATCTCCTCGGGGCTGTACGCCGGTGGCTTGCGGACGGCCTGTTCGTCGGGAGCGGCGGCATGGGGCATGCGCCCGCTGGTCAGGTAGAAGTGGGCCGAGGCGGCGCCGGCGTCGACGATGGCCGGCCCTCTGGGGGTGCCCACGCCCCCGAGGCCGTGGCAGCTCACGCACCCGATCCGGAACAACTCGGCGCCGTCGGCCACGGCGGCGGGGTTGCCGACCGCAGCCGGGTCGATCACGTAGCCGAGCGGGTCGGGCTCCTCCTCGGCGGCCTCTGCCTGGGCGCCGAGCAACCCGCCCACGGCCACGGCGAGTGCGGCCGCGACGGGCAGGAGGCGGAGGTGCCTGGCTCGCGTCGGCGTCGGCGGAGGAGCCATCAGCTGAGCACGTAGATGGTGGCGAACATCCCGATCCACACCACGTCGACGAAGTGCCAGTAGTACTCGGTGACGGTGAGGCCCTCGGCCAGCGACGCCCGGGTGCGACCGGTGCCCACCCCCACCATGGCCAGCATGAGGGCGAGGCCGCCGACGACGTGCAGTCCGTGGAAACCGGTCATGAGGTAGAAGATGGAGCCGTAGGCGTGGCTGGACGGCGAGAACTCGAACCCGGCGTACTCCAGGCCCTGGTTGATGACGAAGACCCCTCCCATGGCCACCGTGACCAGCACCCAACGGGTGGCTTTGCCCCGGTCGCCGTGCTCGGCGGCTTTGGTGGCGACGTGCATGGAGAACGAAGAGGCCACCAGCACCACCGTGGCCAGCCCGGTGCGCAGGGGCTCGAGCTCGACACCCTCGGGGGGCCAGACCGGGTTGATCGAGCGCAGCGAGAACCAGGCGGCGAACAGCCCGCTGAAGAACATCAGCTCCGACGCCAGCCAGACGACGGTGCCAACCGCCAACATGTTGGGCCGCCCCGTTCCGGGACCAGCAGCGATGGGCTCCGCCATTGCGCCTTGTCTACCGCATCGGCCTCCCCCCTGTCCGGTCCC
>JAUJLZ010000053.1:7953-9939 GCA_030447125.1 Acidimicrobiales bacterium | reverse complement strand
GGCACAGGTAGGAAGGGCCGGTCTTGCTCTTCGCTGTGGTTGCTCCTACCAGCCGTAGCCCTGGGCCCGGGCCAGGAACGACGCCATCTGCTCCCTGGTGACGGGCTCGCCCGGGCAGTAGCGGTCGGTGCTGCAGCCGGTGGTGATGCCGGCGCCGGCCACGGACCCGATGGCGTCGCGGTGCACGGAGCTGGCGATGTCGTTGAACCGGCCGGGGTCGCCTCCGGCCAACTTGAAGGCCCGGGTGAGGAAGGAGGCCATCTGCTCACGGGTGACGGGGTCGCCGGGGCAGAAGCGGCGCTCGCCGCAGCCGGTGGTGATGCCGGCGCCGGCGATGGCCTCGATGGAGCCTCGGTGCACGGAGCTGGCTACGTCGTCGAAGCCATCGCCCTGGTTGCTGGTGTCGAGGCGCAGCACGCGGGCCAGGAACGTGGCCATCTGCTCGCGCGTGACCGGGGTCAGCGGGCAGAACCGGTCACCGGTGCAGCCCTCGGTGACGCCCTTGGCCTCGATGGCCCAGATGTTGTACTCGTGCACCGAGCCGTCCTCGTCGCTGAACGGGGGAAAGCCCAGGCTGGCGATCTGCTGGGAGCGCAACTCGCCGAGGAAGGCCAGCTTGAGGTCGGCCCCGGCGATGCCCTTGCGCCCGCCCTTGTAGCTCAGCGTGACCTTCTCGCCGCCGGCGTTCCAGCCCTTGATCTCGAGCTCCCGGGGAGTGCCGCCGGCCGTGCGGTCGCCCACGGGGCGGACCCCGGCGATGGTGAGGCCGGGGGCGACCACCTCGGCGAAGCGGTTGTTGTCGAAGGTGGCCGACCAGCGGGCGAAGGGGTTGTTGACGGCCGGGTCGAGCGACCAGGGGTCGTCCACGCTGACCAGGTAGGGGAAGGCGGCGGAGAAGGCCCAGCTGTCCTGGCTGTTCTCGGTGCGCCCGCCGTGGGACGAGGAGTAGTAGGTCTGGGCGGGCTGGCCGCCGCTGGTGACGACCACGCCGTCGGTGGCGTTGACGGCGTCGACCCAGGCCCGGCCGAAGCTGGGCTCGCCCTCCTTGGCCCACCCGGCGTAGACCTGATCGGTGGGGGTGGCGCCCAGGTGGCAGCCGCAGGGCTGGGTGGCGGCGTCGGTGCCGAGCACCCGGCGGGTGGCGAAGGTGCGCCCGGTGATGGCCTGGGCCCGCAGGGCGTCGGGGTGCCACGACGACGGCATCTCGGCCAGGCCGTAGAGGTAGCGCTGCATGGGCAGCACCATCACCGCCCGCAGGCGCCCGTTGCCCATGTCGCTGATCCCGACGCGGCCCCACTGGAAGGTGGCGGCCCGGTTGCCCTCGGAGGCGAGTGTCGACTCCGACTTGCCGGCGGCGTCGGCGGGCATGAGCTGGGGCAGGCGCAACAGGGCGGGGTTGCCGTCGAGGTGCTCGTAGTTCACCACGGCGCGGGGGCCCTCGCCCTGCACCGCTCCGTTCTCGTCCTTGACCACGAAGCGGCCGCCTTCGTGCACGATGGACCAGTCGACCGGGGGACAGCCGCCGCACCAGGGCACGTCGATGAGCCCGTTGCCGAGGTCGACGTTGACGGGCCGCCCCGGTGCAGCGCCGTTGCGGCTGGAGGTGCGGATGCGGATCTCGGTCTGCTCCTGGAGCAGGCCCACCCGGACCTCGCCCGGCACCCGGCTGTCGCCCCCCACGCCCACGCCCGGGTAGTAGTGGCGCAGGATGTCGGTGTGGCTGCGCCCGGCCTTGGCCTGGGCGAAGGCCCCGTACTGGCTCAGGCCCACGCTGTGGCCCCAACCCCCGCCCCGCACCATCACGGGCGGAGCACCGGCGGCCTGGGCGCCGGCGGGGGTGGCCCCCGGTCCCACGGCCAGCAGGGCGGCGACGAGCACGGCGGTGACGGCCAGGGCCACGAGCCGAGTTGGGCGCGAGGGCCAGTCACGGGCAGGCACAGCAGACATGGCGGGCAGGCTACGAGCTGTGACCGGAGGACCGGGACC
>JAUJLZ010000053.1:2010-7853 GCA_030447125.1 Acidimicrobiales bacterium | reverse complement strand
CACCGCCCTACGAGCGCCGGCGCCGCTCGACGACTCGTCGCCGACGACGGTGGCGATAGGTGTGCCGTGCTCGGCGGCCACCGCCAGCACGTTCTCCACCGTGCCGTCGAGGTCGTCCAACCTCGTGATCGGGTCACAGGCGAACGACGACCAGTAGCCCAGCCGCTTGACGTCCCAGACCGGGATGGCGAAGGCGTCGCCGACCGTGAAGCCGTAGCCCGCGTTCCCCCCGGAGTCCTGGGCGGTCACGTCGATCGGGGAGGCGACGTCGCCTTCACCCAACGCGGCGGCCACCTCCACGGTCCAGTACGTGCGCCCGGCCGTGGGGCTCTCTTCGCCGTCGGTCTTCACTCCCACCACGCGGCCGAGCAGAAGGTGGTGCCAGTCCTCGAAGAAGGCAGCGTCGCTGGAGAGCTTCTCGGTTCCGGAGGCGATGGCGGTGGGCGAGGCGTCGACATGAGGGGCGCAGCTCAGCGCTGAGGCAGGGGCAGCACCCGTTACGAACGCACAGAGGGCTATCGCTGTGATCAGCAGGAGACGTCGCACCTGAGGTTGGACGTCGAACCTCAACCGGTGGTTCCCCTGACTTCCGCTCGCCTTGGGTGAGCCGCATTACCGAGGGCCCCCAGCGGCGGCGGTCCTGCGGTGGTGGTGGCCTCCCCGAGGGCGGACGTGGTGGCCCCCTTGTCCTGCTCGCCCGCCGAGCGGACACTGAACCTCACCGGGGACGGGATCACCGACAGCCCCACCTTCCCAAGGAGAGGAGGCCGGACATGGCACCGGCCACACGAGAACTGGCCGCGGTGGAGCAGGCCAAGGCCTACCAGGTGGGAGAGCACCTGCTGTTGCGACTCGTCGGCGAGAAGCCCAACGGGTGTCACTTCATCAACGTCGAGCGAAGCCTCCTCGACGTGGAGCCCCCGGCCTTCATCGCCACCTGGTACACGCTCCCCAACGTCAGATGCGTTCCCGAGGCGGTGGCCTACGAGCACCAGCAAGCGTTCCAGGTCGGCGTGGTGCGCGAGGACGTCACGTTGCACCACGCCGGCGGTGAGCTATCCCTGGACGTCGAGAACCTCACGGCCGCCGACGAGTCTGCGGTCAGAGCGCTAGCGGATTCGGGCCCGGGGGCATGGGGACTGGATCTCCCGACCGGCGGAGGCGAAGCGATCGGCATCTCCAGGGCCTTCGACTTCGGTGAGGCCTTCCGCGACGCCATCGCCAAGATCCCCACGCCCTCCTTTCCTGACTGGCTGGCGACATACACGGTGCTGGAGGTGGGAGCCCAGATCGGTGGCATCGCCGGCTTCAACCACCTGTTCGTGCGGGTCCAGGGTGGCTAGGCTCTTCGTGGGTACGAGGGGAGGTGAGCTGAGGTGACCGCACCGCTGCTGCCCAACCAGGTGGTCACGATGATGGCGGCCCGTGACGTGCGCGTGCACCACTACCTCTGGCACCAGGTGCGCAACATGTGGTTGGCCTACGACCCCTCCACCCAGGACCAGATCCGGGCCATCGGCTGGGAGCCCCCCCGACCCGCCCAGCGCGTCCAGCCCGACGGTTCCCTACGCCCGATCCTCGACAACGCCTCCGGGGAGGATTTCCTCTACATGCACCGTCGCATGATCGCTTCGGTGAACGACGTCCTGCGCGAGGTCGGCCAGGCCGACTACCCGAAGATCAACGGATGGCACCCGATCCCCCGCCCCGACGATCCCGACTACCCCGTCCCTCCAGCGTGGGACACGGGCAACCCGGCGTTCAACGACTTCCTCCAGCGGGTGAAGTCGCCTGAGTTCTTCGGCGCCACCTTCACCAGTTGGGAGCGCCAGTACACCGACCCCGATGCCCTCCGGCAATGGAGCCTCGGCCACTTCGGTGCGCTCCTCGAGTACACGATCCACAACCAGATGCACATGCGTTGGGCGGTGGAACCGCCAGCCATCCGACCCGACGTCGACGACACCAGTCCGGATGACATCGACCCTCGCTGGGACGACCCTTCCTACGACTGGCTGGGCGACACCTACTCGAGCCACGTCAACCCGATCTTCTGGAAGCTCCACGGGTGGGTCGACGACCGCATCGAGGACTGGCGCACGGCGAACGGCATCGACCGGATCGAGTGGACCGGCACCTGGGAGGGAAACATGCCCCACGGCCACGAGGACGACGAACCCCACGCCCTGCTGGCGCCCGAGGTGGCCTCGCCCTCGCTGTCCCGCCAGGCCCAACGCAGCCACTCGAGCGACATGGCCAAGCTCCTGTCGGCCGTCGTCTCCTCCGGCAAGTTCCACCACCTCGAGGCGCCGGTGGAGATCTGAACCGGGGGGAAGCTCGACCGCTGACCGCCGTGCCGCCGAGACGTGGTGCGCTGAGCGAGCGAAGGTAGATCAGTAGATCAAGGGTCAGAGGACACCACGGCAGCCGCGGTGGGCCGAGACCACGCCGGCGAGGCGAGCAGCGACTCGAACAGCTCCAGATGGCTGGCCACCATCCGGCTGGTCGAGAACCGTTCCTCCACGGCCGCCCGGCACTTCTGCCGGTCGATCTGGCCGACCGTTCCCACGGCGTCGACCATGGCGTCTTGGCCGCCGCAGAGGAACCCCGTCACCCCGTCGTCCACGATCTCGGGAGCGGCCCCTTCGGGGTAGGTGAGCACGGGAGTGCCACAGGCCAGCGCCTCGATCATGACCAGGCCGAAGGGCTCGGGCCAGCGGATGGGGTTGAGCAGGCCGGCCGCCCCGGCCAGGAGGTCGTACTTGTCCGAGCCCCCCACCTCGCCGACGTACTCGATGTCGCCGCCGAGGACGGGGCGCACCTGGGCCTCGAAGTACTCGTGCTCGAGGGGCTCGCGCATCTTGGCGGCGATGCACAGGGGGACACCTGCCTGCCGGGCGATCAGCGCCGCCTCCCGGGCACCCTTGTCCGGAACCATGCGGCCGAGGAACAAGAAGTAGCCGCCGTCGCCGGCTCCGAAGGGGAGCTCCTCGACGTCGATGCCGTGGTGGATGACCTTGGCGATGGGCACCCGGTCGGCGAAGCTGGCCTGGGACTGGGAGATGGCGATGACCGAGACCATGGGGCCGACGGCCCGGTAGATGTCGAGCAGATCATCGCTGAAGGGGCCGTGGTTGGTCGTGACCACTCGCAGGCCGGGGAAGTGGCTGCCGTAGGGGGGACCGGCGATGGTGTGGTCGTGCACGATGTCGAAGTCCTGGAGCACGTCGTAGGCCCGCACGGCGTGGCGCATCTCGGCGGTGACCGATCCGATCTGCAGCTCTTCCGAGCGCTGGAAAACCCATTGCATGGGGACCGGGCACGTCGAGTCGCCGGTGGTGAACAGCAGCACCTCATGGCCGGCGGCGTGGAACCCTCGGGCCAGCCTGTCCACGACCGTTTCGGTGCCCCCGTAGTTCGGCGGAGGAACAGGTACCCAGGGCGGAGCGATGATTCCGATGCGCATGGTGGGCCACTACCCCCGCAGTGCGGTCGAGGATTCGTCCTCGCATCCTCTCTCTAGGCTGAAGCGGGCCTGCGGTCTGGCAATGTGTGGGGGTCTCGGGGGGAAGGAGGTTGGTCATGACGCAGCTGCACGTGACGGCGATGGGGCCCCGGGAGTTCGGGGTGACGGTGCGCGGGGACGGGGCCGAGACGAGTCACGAGGTCACCGTGCCCCAGTCCTTGGTCGACGACCTGGGACTGCCCGAGGTGGACGGCGAGACCCTGGTGAGGGAGTCGTTCGAGTTCCTCTTGGAGCGGGAGCCGCCGACGTCGATCCTGCGGGAGTTCCCGCTCACCACCATCTCCGACTACTTCCCGGAGTACCTGGACGAGCTGCGCCGCCGCCTGTCGTGAGCGTGCGGGTGGAGCCCGCCAGGGGTGGGGAGGCGCCGGGGCGCACGGAGCTGGAGGCATGGTTGCGGGCCGAGGGGCTGACGCCCCAGGCCTGGGGAAACGCACCGGGCGACCGCTACGGCTGGCACTGCCACGACTACCACAAGGTGTTGTTCTGCGTGTGGGGCAGCATCGTGTTCCACACCGGTGAGGGGGACGTCGAGCTGCACCGCGGCGACCGCCTGGACGTGGAGCCCGGCACCGACCATGCCGCCACGGTGGGGCCCGACGGCGTCGAGTGCATCGAGGCCGCTCGCCCGGCCTGATCCGTGGCGGCTGGTCAGGCCGGCGACCCTGCCTGGAGCCCTTCACCGAGTAGGGCGCCGAGTTGGTGGGCGTTGCGCACGCCGTAGTCCTGATAGCAGTTGTTCATCAGGACGTGGGTCTCACCGGCTCGGCTGGAGAGGTCCTTGAGCGGAGCGACCCACCCCTGCAGCTCCTCTTCGTCGTAGAGGTACCGGAAGCGCTCCGCCGCGGTGATCCCCTTGCGCTGCCAGTTCTCGGCGTTTTGACCGTGGAAGCGCACGAGCGCCAGGTCTTCGGTCGTGGCTGCGAGCACCGGCGGCACCGATGTCTTGAAGCCCTGGGGCTCGTCCACGCACACGTAGGTCAGGCGGTGTTCCTCCAACAGTTCGAGCGTTGGGCCACGGTCCCCCTCCGAGAGCCACGAGCCGTGGCGGAACTCCACGGCGATGGGGTAGTCGGGGAGCTGCGCCCGCAACCGCTCCAGCTGCTCTCGGTTGGCCCGCTTGGCCGTGAACCACGGCGGCCACTGGAACACCACGGCGCCGAGCTTGCCGGCATGGTGCAGTGGGCGCAGCGCGTCTTCGAAGCGTGCCCATGCCTCGTCCACCAGCTCGTCCGGCAGGTGCCCCACGTAGACGTTCTTCTTGTCCTGATGCTCCACCGGGATCTCGCTGCGCAGGTCCTTCCACATCGTCGCCGGGCGTACAGGGTGCCCAGTGAACAACCCGTAGGACTTGATCTCCATGCGGAATCCCGGCGGCGTGCGCTCCACCCACAGGCGGGCGACCTCAGGAGACGGCGGAGCGTAGAACGTGCTGTCCACCTCGACCACCGGGAAGATCGACGCGTAGTACCGCAGCCGTTCCTCCGCCGAGCTGGCACCAGGCGGGTAGAACTCGGTGTCGCGGACGAGGGTTGGATCGGTCCACGACGACGTGCCCACGTAGATGCCCATGCCCGCTTCCTATGTCCTTGGGGCGCTGACGATCAACACCCGGTGGCGGACGTGGCCGACCTGAAGCGAGGCAGTGGTGGCAGGGGACGTAACAGTACTGTTCCCGATGCAAGGACTTGTGTGGGGGTAGACCACGGGTAATGAGACCCGAAGTGAAGGGAGCGGAGGGGGCGAGCACGGGGACCGACGAGCGGCAGGCGATTCGCCCGAGCTCTCCGGAAGGGGCCTCGGCCTGGCGCCGCCTAGGCGATGTGGGCCGGCTCGTGGCCGCGATCAGTGTGCCGCTCGGCTTCGCCGTGAGCAGCACCGAAGGCGCACTCCGTTTCACCGTCGTCTTCTTCATCCTCTTGGCGCCTCGGCTGCTGCACATTCCCGGACCTGTCGACGCCGCTTTCGCGGTGGCGCTCCTCGTGGCCGCCTGGGCCGGTGCGCTGGGCTGGTACGAAGCGGCCTGGTGGGTCGACGTCGTCGTGCACTTCATCACCACGGGCGTCAGTGCTGGTGCCACGTACTTCATGCTCGATCACTTGGGTGTGCTCGCCAGCACGGATTGGCCGGGAGCGCAGCGGCAACGGAGCCGACTCGTCCTCCTCGTGGTCGCGCTCGGTCTCGCCATCGGTGCGTTGTGGGAGCTTTACGAGTGGGTCGGGCGGAACTGGCTGGGCAACACCTCGATCAATGTCGGCTATGACGACACGATCCTCGACCTGACGATGGACGGCCTCGGGTCCTTCACCGTCGGCCT
>JAUJLZ010000053.1:0-1910 GCA_030447125.1 Acidimicrobiales bacterium | reverse complement strand
ACGACACGATCCTCGACCTGACGATGGACGGCCTCGGGTCCTTCACCGTCGGCCTCGTGCTCCTTGCCGCCATGCCTCGGCTGCGGGGGAGGGCCCACCTGAGGGTGGTCTGACCGTGCAGCGCACTAGGTGCTTCGGCTTGGTGCACGAGAGCTGGCGCCGGTCATGGTGATCGTGGCCAGGTACGTTCGGTTGCTGATGCCGGCTCGCTCCCTGAGATGAAGGTCCTGGTGGCGGCCTGGGTGGGGTCGACCAACCTGGGCGACGAGCTGGTCTTCGCCGGGCTGCGTCGCCAGCTCGCCGCCCTGGGCGCCGAAGTTGGCGTGATCTCGGTCTCGCCGGAGGCGACTGCGGGCGTCTACGGCGTCGAGGCGGTGGGTCATCGTGACGTGGCCGCCCAGGCGCGGGCGCTGCGGGAGGCCGATGCGTTGGTGCTGGGCGGCGGTGGCCTGGTCCAGGACCACACCAGTGTCTGGAACCTTCCCTATCACCTGAGCCGGGTCTGGGGCGCCCGGCTGGCGGGCAGACCTGTCGGTGTGGTCGGCATCGGTGCCGGTCCCCTGGTGGGCCGCTTGGGTCGTCCGCTCGCCCGGGCCAGCCTGGCCTCGGTCGTGGTGTGCACGGCCCGGGACGCGGTGTCGGCCGAGCTCCTTCAAAGCCTGGGGGTGGGACCGGTGAGGGTCGCCGCCGACCTGGCCCTGTCGCTTCCTGTGCCTGAGGTGAGCGTCGAGGACCGCCTGGTCGTGGCCCTGCGGCCGTGGACGGGGCGCCGGGGGATCCTCCCGGCAGGCATGGGCAGGACCGGGCGCAGCGTCGACGACTGGTTCGTCCCCGAGATGGCCCGGGCGCTCGACCAGGCGGCGGGGGCCAGCGGGCTGGAGGTCCGCTTCGTCGCCTTCCAGGCGGACCGCGACGGGACCGTGCATGAGCGGGTGGCCGAGGCCATGTCGACCACGGCGACCACCGTGTGCCCAGGCGTCGACGAGGTGGTGGACGAGGTGGCCCGGGGCCGGGTGGTGGTGGCCATGCGCTACCACGCCCTGGTGGCGGCGGTGCTCGGCGCTCGACCAGCGGTGGCGCTCGGCTATGACCTCAAGGTGGCATCGCTGGCCGCCGACGCGGGGGCCGAGGTGCTCAGCCTGCCCTGGAGCCGCTCAGTCGTGGCCGACCTGCCGGGTGCGGTGATGGAGGCAACGCGCGGTGACGGCCGCGGCGTGGCCGAGGCTCGGGAGCGCCTGAAGGTCCGTGAGCAGGCCAACGGCGCTGCCCTGGAGCACCTGTTGGCGCACGACCGATGAGCTGAGCCTCCACCCCTCTGTCGGTTCCCCGACAGGGGGATGGCGGCCTCCAGCTTCTCCCGCTGACCGAGGGGACTGGAGGTCGAGGCTTGGGTCAGCTCTTGGCCTTGGCGATGGCCAGGCCCAAGAACATGCCGACGATGAGGCTGGCGCTGCCGGCGACCATCACGGCCCACGTGCCCGCCTGTGCTGCTGTCTGGGTGGCCTGCAGCCCTGCGGTGGTGGCCGTGTTGGTGGCCTCCATGCCAGCGGTGGTCGCCGCCTGGGTGGCCTGGGCCTTCTCGATCGCGTGGATTCTCTCGGTCAGTTGGTCGTTGTCCATGGGCATGCTCTTTTCTCCTTGTGTGCGGTTGTCGTACCTCGGGCCCGACCGCGACGCCGGCGAGAGGCGTGCAAGACGGGCGCGATCACCCGCTGGGCGGGAGGCTGGCTTCTACCCCGCCGCAGGCCTGCGAAACGGCCGTCGCTGGAAGGATCTCGAAGGGTGGCCGGCCGGTTCCACAACGCGCTTGTGGGGAAAGGACGGCGAGTGGAACCTCTGAGACGCCTTGCCGCCACCGCCCTGGCTTCGGTGGGCCTGGTGGCCCTGGCCGCCTGCGGCGGTGGCGGTGC
>JAUJLZ010000309.1 GCA_030447125.1 Acidimicrobiales bacterium | reverse complement strand
GCCGTGGGCAACGCCTCCGACAACGACGCCACCAGTGACCAGGACGCCGATGCCGGCCTGTAAGGGCGAAGCCATTCCCTCCCTGAGTTCAGCCAGGCATGGTAAATGGGTGACGACGGGGCGGGCTCAGAGAGGAAGTACCCCGGCAACGCCCGTCATCGATAACGTCCGGGCCAGCTCCTACCGGATCCCCCTGGAGGTCGCCCAGTCCGACGGAACGCTGGCGTGGGAACACACATCGGTCGTCGTGGCCGAGGCCCGGGCGGGCAGCACCTCGGGCCTCGGGTACAGCTACGGCTCGGAGGCCGCCGCCCGCGTCATCGACGACACCTTGGCCGGCGAGGTTGGCCTCCGAGGCCGACTTGGAGCTGTCGGCCCACGTCCTTCGCCACACCTTCGTAACCAACCTAATCCGGTCAGGGGTCGACGTGGTCCTGGTCGCCGAACTCGCCGGGCACCGCCGCCTGGACACCACCCGCCGTTACAGCCTGCCATCCCAGGCCGACAAGGACGCCGCGGTCGAATCGGTCCTGGTCGAGATCTAACGGCCGGGGGTTCCGATCGTGGCCGACAAGGTGCTCTCCGACGACGAGCTCGGAGCAGCTGTCGAGGTGGCCGGCCGAGCCCCGGAGCGCGGGGCAACCGCCATGCGCTTCGCCCGCACGCGTTCTTAGAGTGCTCCATAGCTGATGCGGGAGACCGGCGGGGGTGGTCGAGGGCGTGACCGAGCAGGCCCGAGCTGTCGGGGCGGTCCGAGTGGCGCCGGAGCGGACGAACGGGCGGAGGTCTCGGGTCCTCCCGCCGCTGCCCACATCCCTGCCCGGACCGCTACGAGCTGGCCTGGTCCCCGACCTCGCTGCCGTGGCCGCCCTCGTCGCCGTCCTGGCCTTCCTGTGGGGTCGCGGAGCCGGTTCCTGGTTCTGGCTCGACGAGGGGATCGCCGTGAGCATCTCCTCGAACCCGCTTGCCAGCATCCCCGAGCTGATCCGCCAGGAGTCGTCCCCGCCGCTGTACTACCTCCTTTTGAACCGGTGGATGGCGGTCTTCGGGGCCGGAGAGGTTGCCACTCACGCCCTTTCCCTGCTCTTCGCCTTGGCCGTGGTCCCCGCCGCCTTGTGGGCGGGGTGGAGCCTGTTCGGGCGCCGCGCCGGCTGGATGAGCGCCCTGGTGGCCACGCTGAACCCCTTCCTCGCCTACTACGCCAACGAGACGCGCATGTACTCGATGGTCGTCCTGCTGAGCCTGTTCACCGTCGCCACCTTCGCCCACGCCTTCGTCTTCCGTCGTCGCGGTCACCTCGTCACCTTCGTCGTCTCTCTCACGCTTCTCATGTACACCCACAACTGGGGGCTCCTGGTGGCCGTGGGTGTTGGCCTGGCCGTGCTGCCCTGTGTCGTGCTGGGCAGCGAGCGCCGGCGCATCGCCCTGGACGCCGTGCTCGCCTTCGGCGCCGTCGGCCTCCTCTACCTGCCGTGGCTTCCGAGCCTGCTCTACCAGCGTGGCGCGGACCTCCAGCCCTGGGCCCAGTCACCCACCCTCTTCATGGTCCGATGGGAGGTGATGAGGCTGGTGGGCGGGGTGGAAGGTGCCGTCGCCCTGGCCATCGGTGCCGGCGTGGGATTGGTCGCGGTCCTCAAGTGGCGGTGGAGCCGGGAGGCGTTGGCCGTCGTCGCTATCGGGCTCGTGCCTCTCGTCGCCCTGGCCGGGGGCTACGTCACCGAGGTGATCGCCCACCGCTATCTCGCAGTGGTAGTGGCGCCCATCGTGCTCATCGCCGGCGTGGGCCTGGCGCGGGGTGGGCCGGTCGCCTTGGCTGCCTTGGCGACCGTCGCCATCGTGTCCGCCCCCATCGCCGTGCGAACACCCCCCTACCAGAAGAGCAACGCCAAGGCGGTCGCCGAGCAGGCGTCGACGCTGCTCGAGCCCGGAGACGTGGTCATGTCCCCCGATCCCCAGATGGTGCCCCTGCTGGCCACCTACCTCCCTCCCGGTCTGGACTACGTGTCCGCTTCGGGTGCGGCGGTCCAAGCCGACGTCATCGAATGGCGCCACAGCGTGGATCGCCTGGTCCGTAGCGACCCGGAGGAGGCCGTCCCTTCGGTGCTGGACTCGCTCGCTGCCGGGGATCGCCTGCTGCTCGTCTGCCCCCCGACGGCGCCCGACGAGGTCGCCACCCTGCGCAGCCAGGTGGGGAACCGGGACGATCTTCCCCGCTCCCAGGGCGGCCTGGCTGGCGGCGGGGATCTGGGGGCCGAGGCCGACGAGGAGGTCGGAGCCCTTCAGCCCGGGGATGCTGCGGACGGTACGGGACGGCTTGCCGGTCAGAACCCGGACGTCTCCGGTACATCGGGCACCCCGAGGGGGACCGGCGGGCTAGCCAGTCCCGGTTCGGAAGACTTCTCCCTGTTCCATGGGCTCATCCGCCTCCGCTGCGAGGAGACTGCCCAGTTGGTGCTCGGCCACCCCGACCTTCGCCTGGAGATGGAGCTGCTGGCGCCACCCGGCGTCAACTGGACCCCTGTCGACGGATTCGTCCTGACCAAGCTCGGCTAGTCGTAGCGGGCGTCCTCATACCGACACGCGAGCGCGTTTCACCAGGTGGCTTGTTGGGTCCGCTTTTCGCGTACCCTCCCGGCCTGCCCTCCGTCGAGAGTGCCAGCAGGTTCACTGCCAGCTGTAGGCCACTTCATTCGAAGCTCGATGGCGTAGGCTCCTGTCTCAGGCC
>JAUJLZ010000308.1 GCA_030447125.1 Acidimicrobiales bacterium | reverse complement strand
CTGCGCCGCTACAACGACACCGCCCACCTGGAGGCCATGGCGGAGGGGGAGCGCACCCCCGACCCGCCCTCGATCGGCTGACGCCGGGCTGAGAGCACGGATGGATCGTCATGACCGTCCACCCCTGACCCAGCCCCGACGACCGACGTTCAGCCTCGGCGGTCCTGGGCGGGGTGATCGATAGCCGAGAGGATCCCGGCGGTGTTGATCAGGGCCACGTGGCTGAAGGCCTGGGGGAAGTTGCCGATCATGCGCCCGGCGCCCACGTCGTACTCCTCGGCCAGCAGGCCCACGTCGTTGCGCACGGCGAGCAGCCGCTCGAAGAGCTCCCGGGCGTCGCGGTGGCGTCCGAGGAGGTGCAGGCAGTCGGCCAGCCAGAAGCTGCACATGAGGAACGACGCCTCGCCGCCGGCCAAGCCGTCGTCGCTGCGGTCATGGTCGTAGCGGTGCACGAAGCCGTCGAACACCAACTCGGCCTCGACCGCCTCCACCGTGCCCACGATCCGGGGGTCGTCGGGGGGCAGGAAGCCGACCAGGGGCAGCATGAGCAAGGCGGCGTCCAGCCCGGTGCCGCCGTAGTGTTGGACGAAGGTGTTGCGCCCGGCGTCGTAGCCCTTGGCGCAGACCTCGGCGTGGATGTGGTCGCGCAGGGATCGCCAGCGCTCGACGGGGCCGTGGAGGCCATGTCGTTCGATGGCAGCGACGCCCCGATCGAGGGCCACCCAGGCCATGACCTTGGAGTGGGTGAAGTGCTGGCGGCCCGAGCGCACCTCCCACAGCCCCTCGTCGGGCTGGTCCCACACCTTCTCCAGGTTGGCGAGCAGAGCCCGCTGGAGCGACCAGGCGGCGTCGTCGGACTCGATGCCGGCCCTGCGGGCTTGGTGCAGCGAGTCGAGCACCTCGCCGTAGACGTCGAGCTGGAACTGGCTCCAGGCGCCGTTGCCCACCCGCACCGGCGTCGAACCCTCGTAGCCGGGTAGCCAGCCGAGCTCCAGCTCGGGCAGGCGACGCTCGCCGGCCACGCCGTACATGATCTGAAGGTCCTGGGGATCGCCGGCCACCGAGCGAAGCAGCCAGTCTCGCCACGACATCGCCTCCTCGGTGTAGCCCGAGGCCAGCAGGGCGTCGAGGGTGAAGGTGGCGTCACGCAGCCACGAGAATCGGTAGTCCCAGTTGCGCTCGCCGCCGATGTCCTCGGGCAGCGAGGTGGTGGGGGCGGCCACCACCGCCCCGGTGGGGGCGAAGGTCAGGGCCTTGAGGACGCACAGCGAGCGCTGCACCGCCTCACGCCACTCGCCCCGGTAGGTGAGCTGTCCGGCCCACTCCTGCCACCACTGGTCGGCCCGGGCCACGGCGGCCAGGGGATCGATGGCGGCGGGCACGGGTGCATGGGAGGCGAACCAGGTGAGGCCGAAGGGCACCTCCTCGCCGGCGGAGACGACGAAGGTGGCCACCGTGCGCAGGTCCTCACCGTGGACGTGGACCGGGGTGGTGAGCACCAGCCCGTCAGGGCCTCCGAGGGCGACGGTGCGGCCCTCGATGCGACGCACCCAGGGGACGATGTGGCCGTAGTCGAAGCGGATGACCAGCTCCATGCGCATCTCCACCCGCCCGGCCTCACCCCGCACCACCCGCACCAGGTCGGGGCTGGCGTCGCGCGGCGGCATGCAGTCGATGACGGTGACGGCGCCGCCCTCGGTCTCGTAGGAGGTCTCGAGCACCAGGCCACCGTCGCGGTACGCCCGGCGGCTGCAGCGGCGCCCGTCGGAGGGGGCGAGGAGCCAACGCCCATGGTCGGGTGTGCCCAGCAGGGCGGCGAAGCAGGCGGGGGAGTCGAATCGAGGGAAGCACAGCCAGTCGATCGACCCGTGGGCCGACACCAAGGCGGCCGACTCGGTGTCGCCGAGCAGGGCGTAGTCCTCCAGGGGCAGGCTCATGGCATCAGGCGCCGGGGAGGGCGACGACCGGGCACCGGGGACCAGGTGCCTCGGCGAGACGGCGGTCGGCGGTGACCAGGTCGGTCTCGAGGGACTCGGCCAAGGCCACGTACCAGGCATCGTAGATGGTGAGGTTGTCGCGCAGCGCCCACACCCGGGCGATGAACGGCTCGAAGGGGTAACAGAGGGTGTGCACCTGGCGCACCTGTTCGAGGGCGGCTCGGGCCCGGGCCTCGTCGATCTCGTCGCGCTGGAGCATCGAGCGCAGGGTCGACGTCGCCTCCGCAGTGAAGATCGACGGGACCGCGAGCACCTCTTGGCCGCGGACCACGTGGCGGGCCTCGTCTCCGGCGGGACCGGCGACGACGAGGGCGTCGACCAGCACCGAGGCGTCGACGACGGTCAATGGCTCGCTCGATCAAGGCGCAGGCTTTCGGCCGACGACCGCCTGGCGAAGCCGGTGCTGCCCTCGACCCGCAACCGCTCCTCCGTCTCGGCCACGAGCTCGGCTGGCGTCCGCACGCGGGCGCTGCGGCACAGCTCGGCTCGGAGATATTCCTGGAGGCTCATGCCTGCCGCCTGCGCTCGGCGCTGATAGGTGCGGTGGACCTCGTCGGGGACGTCCCGCACCTGGATCGTGGCCACGGCGCTACTCTAGCGCTCGAAGCGCTGAAGTGCCCTCGCCGGCCGGCACTCCTCAACGGTTGGGCGAGTCGGTCACCCGGCCCGGAGGAGCTCGGCCAGGCGGAAGGCCAGATCGAGGCTCTGGCGGGCGTTGAGGCGGGGGT
>JAUJLZ010000307.1 GCA_030447125.1 Acidimicrobiales bacterium | reverse complement strand
CCCGCACGGTGCGCACGGATCAAGACCCTACGCCGGCACCCGTTCATGGACCGTCGATTACTGGCTGGAACGGGCTCGAGTGGGCCGCCAGGATGCGGGCGTGGCCTTCAACCGTCCCGACCCTGCTGAGTCCCCACTCAGAACCACTCGTACCGAGCTGAAGCGCAAGCGGGAGCGCGGGAGCCACGACCGCTCGGTCGTCGAAGAGATCCTGGACGAGGGACTAGTGGCTCACGTCGGCGTGGTGGCCGACGGCGGACCCATCGTCACCCCGATGGCCTACGCCAGGATCGATGGCGATCTCTTCCTGCATGGTGCGGCTGGGAACCGGACGTTGCGGGCACTGGCCGAGGGCTCGGCGCTCTGCCTCACGGTGACCCTCCTCGACGGCCTCGTGCTGGCCCGTTCGGCCATCCACCACTCCATGAACTACCGCTGCGTCGTCCTCTACGGTCGAGGTCACCGGGTGGAGGACGAGGCGGAGAAGCGCCGGGCCCTGGCTGCGGTGGTAGATCACGTCGTCCCCGGGCGTTCCACCGTGGCGAGACCGCCGACCAGCTCGGAGCTACGAGCCACCCTGGTGGTTCGGGTGCCGATCGTCGAGGCCTCGGCCAAGGTCCGAGGTGGTGGCCCGGTGGATGACGACGCCGACCTGGAACTGCCCGTGTGGGCCGGGGTCATTCCCGTCGAGGTGGTCGCCGATGCACCCGTCGGCGACTCGGTCCTCGAGGCGGAGACCACGGCACCTGTGTCTCGCCTCCGTGGCTGAGCACGAGTCCGCCCGGCGTCCCGCTCCGGCGGGGGACCGCTACGCCATGGCCACGAGGTCGAGGAAGTCGTCGCTCCAGTGGTCGAGGGTGCCCTCGGGCATGAGCAGCACCCGCTGGGGGGCCAGTTCCCGGACGAACTCCGGGTCGTGGCTCACGAGCACCATGGCCCCGCCCCATCCGGCCAGCGCCGCCGCCACCGAGGTGCGTGAGGGCGGGTCGAGGTTGTTGGTGGGCTCGTCGAGCAACAGCAGGTTGTGGCGCCCGGCAGTGAGCTGGGACAGCGCCAGCTTGGTCTTCTCGCCACCCGACAGCGTGCCTGCGTCCTGGAAGGCCATCTCCCCGGGCAGTCCGAACATGCCGAGCAGGGCCCGCAGCTCACCTACCGGCAGGTCGGCCTGCTCGCGCAGGTGTGAGAGGACGTCCTTGCCGGCCACGATCCCCTCGTGCTCCTGGGCGTAGTAGCCGGCGGACACGTCGAGGCCGAACCGCCAGGTTCCCGCATTGGCCTGGTTCTCCCCGGCCAGGATGCGCAGCAGGCTGGTCTTGCCCGCGCCGTTGAGCCCCATGACCATGAGGCGCTCGCCCCGGCCCAGGTCAAAGGAGACATCCGAGAAGATGGGCGGTCCCCCGTAGTGCTTGGCCAGGCCTTCGACCTCCAGGACGACACGGCCGGCCCGCGGGGGCTCGGGCAGGCGCAGGGCCATCGTCCGCTCCTGGACCGGGCCGGTCACGGCCACGTTGCGCAGGCGCTCCACGCGGTGGTCGATCGACTTGGCCGTGCGGGCCCGGCGCTGGGTCTGGCCCCGCATGCTGTCGGCCAGGGTGGAGAGGCGCTTGATCTCCCCGGCCTGGGCCGCGGCCACCTTGGCCTGGCGGACCTGGTCGGCCTCCAGGGCCCGGCGGTACTGCGAGTAGGTCCCTCGGTACTCGGTGAGGCGGCTGTCGTTGAGGTGCAGGACCCGGGTGATGGCCTCGTCGAGCAGGCCGAGGTCGTGGCTGATGACCAGCAACGCGCCTCGGTAGGAGGCCAGGAAGCCCATCAACCACGACTTGGCGTCGGTGTCGAGGTGGTTGGTGGGCTCGTCGAGCAAGAGCAGGTCGCTGCCGGCAAAGAGGATGCGGGCCAGCTCCACCCGGCGCCGCTCCCCTCCCGACAGCACGCTGACGGGTCGCTCCAGGCTCTCGTCGGGCAGTCCCAGGCCGGCGGCGATGCGGCGGACCTCGGCGTCGGCCGCCCACCCGCCAGCCAGCTCAAAGGCGTCCACGGCCTTGGCGTGGCGCCCGATGTTGCGCTCCGACGGGTCCTCCTCCAGGGCCAGGCGGCGCTTCTCGATGGTGATGACGAGCTGATCGAGCCCCCGACCGGAGAGCACGTGGTCGAGTGCGGTCAGCCCATCACCACTCGACGAGCGGGCGGAGCGAGGGTCCTGGGACAGGTAGCCGAGACCACCCCGGCGCACCACCTCGCCATCGTGGGCGGGCACATGCCCGGCGAGGACGCCCAACATGCTCGTCTTGCCCGCCCCGTTGCGCCCCACCAGGCCGACCTTGTCGCCGGCGGCGACCGTGAAGGAGGCGTCGACCAGGGTCAGGCGTCCACCCACCTCGACGGACAGGTTGCGGACGTTGAGCATGTCCCTAGGGTGCCAGTTCGGCGGCTCGACAACGCCGGTACCGTCGAGAAGAGATGCCAAGCGGCCACCATCGACTCCGACACGTGGTCGCCGTCGGCCTGGTGTCGGGTGCGATCTACGGCACCCTCCAAGGGCTCGGGGACCGCTCGATCGGCAAGGGTGTCATCAGCGGCCTCTTCGTCGGCGCCGTCATGGGCGCATGCCAGTACGGGACGTTTCGTGCCAACGCCCACCTCACCGGGCTCCGCCCTCGGGAGCAGCGCATGGTGTCAGCGGCCGTGCGGCGGGGCCGTGCAGTGACGGAACCCGCACTGGCCGGAAGGG